>NZ_CDLCQJ010000005.1:0-7121 GCF_975850365.1 Candidatus Hodarchaeum mangrovi
GACAATTTTATCCGCTTAGAAGGCGCTGATACTATTACATATAGTTTTGTATTTCATTATGGAAAGGATAAGAAAACTTTTGTACTAAGAATATTTCGTTCTATAACTGATCAGGCAGAAAGAGAATTCTCCACACTAAAAGCATTACATTCAGCAAATCTTTCTGTTCCAAAACCTTATCTTTGGAAAAAGGACTCACCAAATATCAAAAAAAGTTATTTAATTATGGAGAGAATTCCAGGAATACTATTAGCTAATTATTTTTCTGAAACGCATGATGAAAATAAAAGAAACAAACTGATGCATTTATTCATTCGAAAACTAGCTGAACTTCATCAATTTAAGTGGAGAAACCAAAATTCTTTTGTAAAAATACCTAATATTGAAAATGACCCATATTTTTTTGTCAATAGAATTATAGATTTCCCTAAACAGATGGTAAAGAAGTTTAGAATTATTGAATTAGAGCCCCTAATAATGTGGCTTGAAAAACATAAACAAAAATGTGAGGAAATAGTTTTATTACACGGTGACTATCATATGAACAATGTAATTGTCACTCCAGAGAAAAATTTAGTGCTAATTGATTGGGCAGACATAAAACTAGGGGATTTTCGACATGATTTGGCATTTGCTATTGTAACTACTTCCTCTACAGGAAAAGATGTTACAAAACAGTTTGTAAACCAATATCAATCATTAACAGGAAAAAAAGTGGAAAATCTTGACTATTTTTTAATTCTATCAAGTTTAAATAATATCTTACGAGGATATAGTGCTTTAATCCAGCCAGAAATTACAAATGAAACAGAGACCACAAGATATATGTTCTTTGAGGTATACAGGTCCTATTCTCAATATTTATTCACATTAGTTCAGAGAATTACTAGAATACCCCTACCAACGGCTGCCAAAGCACTGTGCATAAATTATGAGGGAAATATTTAAAGTATATTTCTATCCAAGTTTTCTATGATTCTCTTAAAATCAGCTATTAAATATCTGACAAAATTTGCTGTATTTGCCCTAAATTAAATAATAAAAGAGTCTTGAAAAAAATGAGTGAATTTACATTTAAAAGTGGAGAAACCTCCTCTATAACTCAGACATATTTAAAAAAATTCAATATTGCGATGGCAATATTACATTTCGTCCAAAGCTTTTTGATTTTTGGTTTAAGTTTTTTTGTTGAGGAGATAAAAAACTTTTCAGTTGATATTTATATTTCTAGACTGCAAGTTAAGGTATTAACAGGTACAAAACCTATCTTTGAACCAGTTCCTGTAGTCTTTTTTGCTTTTGAAAATGTTGCAGGAATCTTATTGGCTAGTTTCCTATTAATGTCTGCAATTGCCCATTTTTTGATCGCATTTCCCTTGAATAAATCTTATATGGATAATCTCAGTAAGAAAATGAATCCAATTCGTTGGTGGGAATATTCTTTCAGTTCCTCAGTAATGATTTTATTTATCTCCTTAGCCTTTGGTATTCTTGACTTCTGGATTCTAGTGTTAGTTTTCGTATTAAACTTTCTGATGAATATGTTTGGATTGTTGATGGAGAAATATAATCAATATACTGAAAAGACAAGCTGGTTACCATATTGGTTGGGCTGGATAGCAGGAATAATGCCTTGGATTGTCATTCTAGGAACATTTCTCACATTTGAGACTGGAGTCGATAAAGCGATCCCCACATTTGTGTATGTAGCAATTGTGATGTATTTTGTTTTCTTCAACAGCTTCGCAGTAAATATGTTCCTGCAATATAAGAAATTAGGCCCTTGGAAAGATTATCTGTTTGGTGAAAGAGGTTATCAAATCTTAAGCTTGATTGCAAAATCAGCTTTAGCTTGGCTTGTTTTTATGGGATTAATTTTTGCTTAATCCCTTTTTTTTTTCCTGTCAATTCGAGGAACTAACATTTTCTTATATGAAACATTTTTAACGCAAGTAGAGGCTTATTAATGACAATAAAAGCAAATAACATCAAAAAAGGAGCCATTAGTGTCCTTTTTCTTGCAGTTTTCGTTGATTTACTAGAATTTGGTATTATTATCCCATTATTACCCTTTTGGTCTTTAGATTTAGGCGCTACACCCTTTTTATATGGAATATTAGCTAGTGCGTACTCATTCATGAGTTTTATTGCTGCACCATTATGGGGTAAACTTTCGGATAACTATGGACGTAGACCAGTTATTTTAGCTGGATTAATAGGCACGGTTCTAGGATTAGGAACTCTCTTATTGACTGCAACCGTTTTTATTGATTCTTTATTCATGCTTTTTCTTTCACGTCTAATAGGAGGCTTTTTCACAGCTGCAACGCTCCCTGCAAGCCAAGCATACATTGCTGATACTACAGAAGGAAAAGATCGTGCAAAAGGATTTGGATTATTAGGAGCTGCTTTTGGCCTTGGATTCGCTTTGGGACCAGGTATCGGAGGATTGTTATCATATTTCGGGGGATATGCCCTACCAGCGTTCTTCTCAACCGTTTTAGCAGTTATCAATTTGATAGCAGCTATTAAATTTTTACCTGAATCATTAACAAGTAATATGAAAAAGCAAACTAGAACACTAGTAGAATCTATTGAAAATAAACCCTCAATTAGGTCATCTATATCAAAACCAACGATTTTTCTAGCAATTTTACTTTTTGCCATAATTTCTCTTGCTTTTTCTAAAATGCAGGCTACTTTAGCCCTTCTAGGAAATATTAGATTTGGGTTAGATGAAACCACTACAGGAGTGATATTCTTTATAGTAGGATTAGTAGTTGTTATAACCCAAGCTGGGTTGATTCGCCCTCTAACAAATCGATTTTCTGACACTACTTTGCTCACTGTTGGATTATTGTTTCTTAGTCTTGGTTTCTTAGGATTAAGCACCGTTTCTTCCTTGGAAACAATGATAATATGGGTAATTCCTCTTGCATTTGGCTCTTCCATTTCTAACCCTACATTAGGAGCATTTTTATCTAAAGAGGCTCCCCAAGATAATTCAGGAGCTATATTAGGATTAAATCAGGGAGTAGGATCGTTTATGCGTATTTCAGGTCCTTTAATTGGAACTGCACTCTTTGAGATCAATGCTGCCTTTCCTTATTATTTAGGAGCGATAATTCTATTAATAGGATTATTTTTGGCTTTAATCATTCGCTATTTCATTAAACGATCAATTCTTGGGTACCCTTGTTTACGATGTGGAATCACTTTACAAGAAGGAGTCGCAATATGTGGTCGATGTGGACTTGATCAATTTAAATATGTAGCTAGAACGGCGGAAAATAAACTAACAAATTATTAAAGGTATTTATTATGCCACATGCCGTTATAAATGGAAATATTAGTATTGAAAATGTGTTTAAAGATATTAAACCAATTTTCATTAGATTTAATGATACAATTTTAAAGACAAATGAATTTTTTATCTCAAAGGATAAGAAAACGATTCTTATAGATGCATTATGTGTTGAAACAGGAAAAAATAATTCCTTTTTTATGATGTTAAACCAAAGAGATGATGGTATAGTAGTTAGAATATCACCAATAACAGAAATTGATAAAACAGATGGAGTTAAAATGTTATTAGCTCAAATTACGAAATCAATACTAAAAAGTTATGATAAAGTTACCTTAGGAAAAACAAATTTAGAAAAATATCTTGAAATGAATCTTTTGGAGTAAATTAAAAATGAGTTTCATAAATATTAACAAAAATAAGAAAACCCTGATTATTGGGAATATCTTAGGCTTTATCCTCACCGTTGTGATGAATTTTCTGGCCATAGGCCTCCCATTAAATGGAAAAACGACACAAGAATTATCGGATCAATATCCAAACCTTTTTGTACCTGCGGGTTATGTTTTTGCAATCTGGTCAGTAATATACACCTTATTACTTATTTTTACAATTTATCAGATCCTACCTCGAAATAGAGAATCACCAATATTTGAAGAAATTTCATGGTGGTTTGTTATTAGCAGCCTAGCAAATAGCATCTGGATAGTTTTCTGGCATTATGAACAAGTTCTATTATCATTGCTCATAATGTTCGCTTTACTGATTTCTCTAATTATAATTTATATCCGACTAGATATTGGTAGAAAATCTGTCTCACGAGATGTAAAATTAGCAGTTCATGTGCCATTCAGCGTATATTTAGGCTGGATTACAGTTGCAACAGTAGCGAATATTACTGCTTTCCTTGTCTCAGTGAATTGGGATGGATTTGGAATCGATGAAGGAATCTGGACAGCAATCGTTCTGTTGGTCGCAACACTTATAGCAATTATCATCCTAATCCAACGAAAAGATGTTGCTTATGGATTAGTTCCAGTTTGGGCTTTCTTTGGAATTTTTACTAAACAATTAGAATCTAGATCAGATGTATCATTAATCGCAGCAGTCTGTGCAATTTTAATCGCTGCTATTATTGTTGCAACAGTATTAAGAGATAGAATGAGATAATCATTCACCTTATTTTCATTTTTTTTAGAAATTGCGATTCTGTTTATATCAACCCTTTAACTAATTTCAGGGCATAATGACTCTTTCTTTGAACCATTAATAGAATCTTGCATTCTATCCTTAAAATTCCAACTAAAATGATTCAATGGTTTCAATATAATGGCTACTTCCTTTACTTTTCGATTAAGTAATCGTTTTCCAAATGCTGATTCTCTTCCTTCTGGTAAATATTTATCTAATAGTCGTTGAAGAGTTGATAATCCAGTTTTTTCATCAATCTCAACATTCGCTTGACCCCTAACACCACAATAAGGTGGATCTTCATTAGAAATTTCAAAAGCGCATCTAGGATTCTTTAAAAGATATTTAACAACCTTAGAACTTTGAGGGGTTGCTAGAAAGATCTGTTCTTCATGAAAATCGTACCATAATGAAATAATCATCGGCCATCCGCTTTCTGATTGAAAAGAAAGCCTGATTGGAATTTTAGAATTTTTAATATATTCTTTAACATTCTCTGGAAACATCTTAATCATTCTTGAAAGAATTTCTTAATTATTTAAACTCTTATACCTTAAAAAAGTTAGTGCAAACAAAATCAGTCAATATTGATTTGGGGTGATTATAAAGGTTGCATATTCCATATTTTATATGTTTCATATAGAAAAATACCTATTCCTACAATCGAGAATAGGAGAAATAATAAATCAGATAATTGAAGAGGATGTGGTCTTAGGATTAAATATGTCACGAATAAAACCCCAGAAATTCCAAAAAAAGATAGGTAGAAAAGCATTCGTGGTATCATTCGTCTTCCAATTTTAATATACAATCCTATAATGCCAATTTTTACCTTTTCTTCAATAAAATATTTTTCCATCTTATCTTGTTTGACTAAACCTAAACTGACAAGTTTATTCAAATGATAATGAACGGTTGAAGAAGAAGAAATTTTCAGTTTCTTCTGAATTTCTCTTACTCCTGAATTTCCTGATCGAAGTAAATACCAATAAATTTGGAGGGTTTTTCCCTTCAAAACTTCATTTATATCTTCTTGACCATCACTCATTATAGTTCACTAGCTAGACAATAGGGAATGAAAGCTGTTATTAAAAATTTGACTTTTAGGTAAAAAAAGGAAAATAAGAAAAAAAATCGCTCTACTCTCTTATAAAATAATTAGATCGGGAATAACTCATATATAAAATCACCAAGAGCGTTTAGAGCAGATGTTATCCTAGAATGATCTGTAAATGGGAGGAACAAATAGTCATCTCTGTATTCTAACTCAACATGACGAATTCCATGATGCTCGAACTCAGATAAAGTCCAAGTACCGTTTACAACACTGATAAGACTGTATGGTTTCGAATAAATAATAGATAGCGAGCTACCATTTTCATATGCTAGTTCAATCATAAATGTTGGAGGCCAAATATCACCAAGGTTCTTAATTGCTGTAGTTGTATCATTGAGAACAGAAATGGCTTCATGAAATTTTCCCATTACGTTGTTTAAATCTGATATATTGAAGGTGCTTATCTCAGCCATTGGTTCGTGTATTAGGGCGATTGTTGGAGTATCATTCACAAGGCCTACTCTGATTCCATCTATCATATCTACCTTTGTCTGATAATGTTCAGTTAAATTAATATTAACCCATGAATTGTTATAACACCATATATAGGAAATATTATCCTCTGAATTTTGCATCCTTGTAGCTAATCGTAAACCAACTCCAATTGAAGGAGGATTATCAGGGCCTGGTCCAGGCCCTGGGATTATATCAGTAGCATTAAGTAAAATTCCAAATATAATTACACTAAGAATACCACCACTGATGACTGCAATTGCTCCATATTTTTTTAAATTTCCATTAAAACTCATAACTAACACCTTTATTGAATTATTTTTGCAATAATCCAAATTTAATCATGTAAAATCCCCTAAATATACCTATACAATCGAACAGACTGTTTGGAAACAAAAACAATGTGTTCGTAGAATCGAACATATTAATCAATTATAATCTAAATCAATTTTGGTATTCTTATTAGTTAAAAACCTAGCAAATTTTTTTAATATTTGACTATATTAAAAAAAAGTGAAAAATTTGGAGAATCGAGAAAGAATTAATACGATTATAGAAAAATATGACCAAGATGATACTGTCCTTGGAGTATTACTTATTGGATCTCGTGGAAAAGGTTATCATACTAATAGTTCTGATATAGATTTAGAATTGATTGTTACAGAACAAAAATTTACCGAATTAAAAGATAAAGGACAACATTACATCCATGCTGAAGATTATGACATTATCTATAAATCCTTTACAGAGTTAGAAAAATGTAAGGAGTCTAATATTGACCAAGATCATTGGGAATATAAGAATTGTCCAGTTATTTCTGATAAAACAGGAAAGTTAACATTATTAATGTCTGAAATAGAGAGTTTTAATTCTGAGGTCTTATTTTGAGGAAAATTTTTCTGAAACCCTACAAAGTTTCTTTTCATATTAACTTTTTTCAAAAGGAACAGCAAGAGCAGTAGGTGCACCTACAATACTTTTTACTTTCTTTCCTGATAAAATTAGTCCCCATATTGCGAGGAAAAGTATGGTAGAGAGATGAGGAGCCATTTTTAA
>NZ_CDLCQJ010000006.1:0-21265 GCF_975850365.1 Candidatus Hodarchaeum mangrovi
ATAATGGATTATATAAAAGGGTAGGAGATGGTAAAATATCCTCATAAGCACTGATAACAGGTCCAAAAGGTGTTAAAAGAATTACCAAGACAAAACTAATAGCTTCAAGCATTGAGAAGAGAATTGGAATTAACGCTAAATAGGGGGCAGGAATCGCCTTCTTCTCTTCTACTTCTATTTTTTGACTTCTATAAAGAAATAAGAAGATAGCTGTGGCCCCAATTTGAGCAATAATGTTTAATACAAGGTTAAGAATGGTAATATCATCCTCAGTAGACATAACAATTATCCCCTGAATTAATGCAAGTAAAATCCCTGAATTAGCTAGATTAGCACTTAAATCGAAAATAGAGAGCATTAATAATAAAATTGCAAAAGGATATAATACATCCCTAATAGTGATTTTAGAATTAACTGCTTGATCTTTATCCATCAATATAATAACTCCATATTGCATGATTTCATTTATGATTATAAATCATTAGGGTATAATGCAATTTTTTAAGAGAAACAATTGGAAATATGTATAAAATGACAAATCCCTCTCATTTTAACCTGTTTATAATTCTCCTCTAGTAAAAATCGAAAATTAAAAAATAATAGAACAATGAACAGGTTTTCAAGGAATAAACATAACTCCTAAAAAAAACGCTGCTAATGACCACCATAAACTCCATCGTGTATATTTACGCGTTTTTTTCCCACCGATAGCTGGTTCTTCAGTCATAATTGTATAAATGGTCAAACCAAGGATTAACATAATACATAACCAAAATAACCAAAAAATAATATTTTTATAAACAAAAAATCCGACCAAAAATCCACAGAGGAAGACTAATACAAAAAGAAAGCTTGCTATAACTCCTGCTTTGCGAGGACCAATTCTTACAGCTAATGAATTAAGATTAGATTGACGATCACCCTCATAATCTTGAATGTCCTTTACAATTTCACGTCCTGTAGCTAAGAAAAAGCTAGTGAGTATGATTATTAAACAAGTATACAAGGATACTTCTTCATTTGGCTTTAATAAAAAAAATCCAATAAAAAGAGGCGCAACATATCCAATCGAGACCCAGATGTTCCCAATAAAGCCTGTCGTTTTTATATAATTATATCCAATTCCAATGAAAACACAAAAGCAGGTAAATAAGAACAGAAAGGGTGTAACATTATAATATAACACCAAAAATGCAATTAAAAACAATGAAATCAAGAATAAAATACTAGAAAAAAATAAGACATATTGTCGATTTAAATCACCACGTGCTAAAGGACGGTCAAACCGCTTGTTTGCAATATCCGTATTAACATCAAAGTAGTCATTTATCGATTCAATTGCAAATGTCAATAGAATAGTGGCAATTAACCCAAGAATTAATCCTGAAATCTCAATTACACCATTATTAAAGATAAATGTCAAAAAATCTGGTGTAGCACCATTAAGTACATATACTATAAAACCTGCTGCAAGAACTGCAAGCGAACTTAAAATTCCTAACGTATAACGAAATAAATCTAAATGTGCCTTTAAAAATTTTTTAGTATCCAATAAAAATCCACCAAAATACTCTCTATTGAATTTTTCTTTATCAACTAATCAACCTATCCGAAAAAATGGTTAAATTTGTGTTTTCCTACCAACCATTTTATCTGAGTTCATAATAGTTAATATTACAAACTTTCTAAATAATAACACTTCATTGATTTTATTATAAATTTAATCATCAGTTCAATCAAACTTAAGATTATGTCCAAAGTAGAGCTAGTCTTGACCTTAAATTGGTGAGGATCAACTAAATGGACTTTATACCCATAAGTAAGCTACCAGAAAAAATAGGATATTCAGTTAACATTCGTGGGTGGCTTCATCATGTTCGTCATCAAGGCAAATTGATATTTTTCGTAATTCGAGACTCTTCGGGTTACGTTCAAGCAGTAGCCAAACTAGAAGCATTTAATGAAGAAGATGGTTATACTCTTGCTCAAAATTTGACGAGAGAAACAGCAGTAAATGCCACAGGAAAAATAAAAAAGGATGTACGTGCTCCCTACAATGGTATTGAGCTACAATTATCCTCAATCAGACCAGTTATCAACATTGCTTCACCAGAATTGGAATATGAAATTCGTCCAGATTCAGGGCCTCAAGTTTTGGCTGATAAAAGACATTTAGTATTACGAGGAGAACGAACTTCAGATATTATCCGAGTCCGAGACTTGGTAACTCGAAGTTTACGGGAATTCTTTTTTCAAAGAAACTTTACAGAAGTTACTCCTCCTACCATAGTTCAAACGCAGGTTGAAGGAGGATCAACTCTTTTTTCATTCAAATATTTTGATCAAGAAGCCTATCTTACTCAATCTAGTCAGTTATATCTTGAAACCCTCTTACCCAGTTTTGAGAATGTTTTCTGTGTTTTACCATCCTTCCGTGCAGAAAAATCACGTACACGGAGGCATTTAACTGAGTACACCCATATTGAAGCCGAAATGGCTTGGTTTGAATTTGATGATCTACTTGAATTTATGGAAGATATGATTATCCATGTTTATGAATTTCTAATTCCAAATCCTCTTATTAAGAAATTTAACTTAAACCTTCAAGTTCCAATAAAGCCTTTTGAAAGAGTCAGTTATCATAAAGCCATCGAGCTTTTGAGAGAATTTAATATTAAAGGTGAAACAGGTGAGTTTTTAGAATATGGGGATGATATTACGGAAGGACCAGAACGTGCTTTAGTTGATACTATTAATAAACCAACGTTTCTAACTCATTTTCCTCTTGGAATGAAACCTTTCTACATGAAAGTTAATACTGAAAACCCAAAAATAATGAATGCTGCCGATCTTTTACTCCCTGGTGTTGGTGAAATCATAGGTGGTTCACAACGAGAGGATGATTTAGAAAGATTAGTAGCTGGCTATAAAAGAGAAGGCCTTGATCTGAACACTTATTATTGGTACACAGATCAAAGAAAATATGGCTCGGTCCCACACTCAGGATTTGGGTTAGGTTTAGAACGTCTTGTTCAAGCGATACTTTCCCTAGAGCATATTCGTGATGCTTGCTTATATCCAAGATTGATTAATAGGGCAACCCCTTAATTAAGGTAATAGAAAAGAAATTCTTTTCAAAAGCCTTTTATCTTTTTTAGAAATCTAAAATCCTCTTGCATAGATTTGATCTGTACAAGATAATTTTACAGATTTGAAGTATTTGTGAAATTACACGAGGATTTATAGTATCTTGTTGGTATTATGGGTGAATTTAAAAGGATTATCAGATGATGTTCAAGTGTATATCGGGTTTTATTCATAAAGAATAGACCGATTATCTAGGTTCTATTTTGTATTTTTACCCCTAAATCTATAATTGTTATAGATACACAAGTAATTAAGATAAAAAAAATCAATTGGGAATTAATATGCCAGAACAGCAAAAAGTATTCATTGCTGGAGGAACAACAACTCCATTTGATTATCCTCTTAATTTACAGATTGAGGAAATGACAGCAAACTGTATCCGTCAACTATACAAAGATACAAACTATGAATTTCACCTCAGAGATGTACGAGATCATGGAATGGTCGTCTATTCACATTTTTCAGTTCATTTTAGCCATCAATTAACAGCCTATTGGATTTTACATGATCACTTGGGACTTGTTGGAGTTCCCCATTTTCGTATTGACAATGGTGGAAATACAGGTGGATCAGCTTTATATGCTGCTTATGCCTTGGTTCGAGCAGGATTAGCTGATGTAGTTCCTGTTATTGGATATGAATTAATGGCTAGTGTCTCTCAGTCTAAGGGATCTGAACTTATTGCTATCGCCTCAGATACACGATATGAGGCAATGCTTGGAGCTAATTATACCAATTATTATGCAGGTTTAGCAAGAGTATTTATGGAAGACCATAAATTAACTGAAGAAGACTTTGCCAAGGTTGCTGCTAAAAATAAAAATAATGCTATGGCTACTGGTGAAAAAACTCAGCATTTTCGACAAGTTGGTCGAAAAATGACCATTGATGATATAATGAATTCACGCCTCATTGCTTATCCTCTAAAAAAACTTGATTGTTGTTTTATGTCAGAAGGTGCAGCAGTAATTCTAGTATGCAATGAAAAATTTGCCAATCGTTATGCTCCAGACCACACAGTTGAAATAGTAGGAGCAGGATTATCTTCATGTACTATACGCGCAGGAGATCGATATAATTTTCCCGGATGGACTCAACGTTATGGAGAGGGATATCCAGGATTGGGAGAATTTGGTGCTTGTAGGCGCTCTGCTGAAATTGCTTTCGATATGGCAGGTATCCCTTGGAAAGATTCATATAAACACATTGATGTCGCGGAAGTACATGATGCTTTCTCAACCTCTGAAGTTCAGATTTATAATGCATTAGGATGGTGTCAGAGTATGACTCCAAAAGAGTTTCTGCGTAATAATATGCCAATGATGGAGGGTAAAATACCCACAAATCCAGGTGGTGGTTTAATAGGATATGGTCACCCTGTTGGAGCAACAGGTTTAATGTCTGCTATTGAATGTTATTATCAACTTGCTGGTTTTATT
The DNA here is from genome assembly GCF_975850365.1 of Candidatus Hodarchaeum mangrovi. NCBI lineage: Archaea > Promethearchaeati > Candidatus Hodarchaeota > Candidatus Hodarchaeia > Candidatus Hodarchaeales > Candidatus Hodarchaeaceae > Candidatus Hodarchaeum > Candidatus Hodarchaeum mangrovi. Next base: position 4,587 of record NZ_CDLCQJ010000006.1, read on the forward strand.
CCAAGAGAACACAAATCAACTGAAAATGAGGTAGTGGATGCAGAAATAGGACTTGTCAATAGTCATGCGGGGACTGGTACAAGTATTAGTAACTTCGTTTTTAGGAGGGTTTAAGATGAAAAAAACATCAGATGATTTACATCCTACTCCATTCAATAAAGAATTTCAATGGAATGCATGGAAAAATATTCAAAATGAGATTCCTGAAAAAGGTTGGGTTTGGCAAAACATTAGAACAGGAAAAGCGGGAGGAGCACAATGGATGGAACAACAGATTTACTATGATATGCTCTATACATTCAGATTAGGCACTTTAAGTCCATATGCTATTGGACTTTTGGAAGGAAAATTACTTGGTACTAAATGTCCTATCTGTGGTGACATAACTTTTCCTCCAAGAGTAAATTGTTGGAATCTTGATTGTAATTTAGAAAAAACTACTTGGGTTGAAATGCCTAAAAAAGGGAAATTGCATGCTTGGACTGTGTGCGGATTTGCTGCTAAGAGTGCATTGAAAAAACTTCCTTTTGTATTAGCTTATGTTCTTGTAGGAGATAGTAAAACAGCCATTGCCAACATCCTTCATATTAAAGAACCATGGCATACTGAGACTAATATGCCTGTAATTATTAAATTTGCTTCTAAAGAAGATCGCGTTGGCAATTTAATTGACTTTTGGTTTGAACCTGATTCATCATGGACCTCTGGGCCAATGACAGAAGAAAAAGAACGAATCAAATTGCTCTGTGAACCTGTCTATAAATGGGTAAAAACCCTTTAATTACCCTTCTTTTTACCTTCACTCTACTGATAAGTTAATTCTTTTCGAATAGACGACAATAAATTTCTTTGAATATTTATTTCAGTAGCAAAATTCTTATAGAATTGTTGTAATTCAGGATCTACACTAGGACTAACTTTTTTAAGTGCAGTTTCAAAATGGATATATTGAACTTCTCTTTGATTAAAATCTTCTCTTAAACAAGTAAGCACAGCTTCGCGACAAAGGTTTTCTAGATCAGCTCCACTATAATTCTCCGTTAAGTTTGCCATTTCTTGTAATAGTTTAACTTTATCAGCTTTAATAGGAATATTTCTAGTATGAACTTTTAATATTTCTTCTCGACTAATTTCGTCTGGAGATGGAACGAGGATTAAGCGATCAAGTCTCCCAGGTCGGAGAAGTGCAGGATCGAGTGCATTGGGACGATTTGTAGCCCCCATTACGAATATACCTTGTGTATTTTCCATACCATCTAATAATGTCAATAGTTGATTTACAGTTGCATCAATTTCTCTTCCACCTTCAGTACTATCAACTCCTCTTCTAGGAACCATAGCATCTATTTCATCAAAAAAGATAATACAAGGGGAAAGCTTTTGTGCCTGATTAAATAATTCACGAATTATTTTAGCTGATTCCCCAAACCAAACGCTTAATAACTCTGGACCTTTCACAGAAATAAAATTTGCTTGTAATTCAGTTGCAATAGCTTTTGCCAGCAGTGTTTTTCCATTACCAGGTGGGCCATAAAATAAAAGCCCATGAGAAGGTTTTATACCCATTTCTTGTAATATTTCAGGATTCCTAAATTGCAATGTAATCTGTTCTTGGAGTATTTTTTTAATTTCGGTTAATCCACCAACATCTTCCCATTTAACATTAGGAATATCTATTTTTGAATGGATAGAACGAAGTGCTGATGGTTCTACTACTTTAAATGCTTCTTCCAAATCTCCTATATTCACTTTAATCAGACGTAGGAGGAAAGGAGGAATTGTTGACCATTCACTGAACAGAGATGTATTCCTACTTACAGCATGTAAACAAGCTTCCTTTACGAAGGATGCTATATCAGCTCCAACGTAACCCACCATTCTATTAGCAAATCTTTCTAGAACTTCAGAAGTCACTTTTTTGTCTAACGGTACATGTCGAAGATGAATCGATAAAATAATAAATCGCTCTCTTATTGTTGGGACTGTTAATTCTACTTCAAGATCAAATCGTCCTGGTCTTCGCATGATTGGATCCACTTCATCCGCACTATGACATGCTGCCAAAACAATAACGCGTGAACCCTTTAACGAATCCAAACCTAATGCAAATTGAACATTAAAGCGACGGACATATTCAGGGATATTAATATAAGGAGCAGGAATCATAGAATGAATGTTATCTAATATTAAAAGTATAGGATTTTTTTGTGACTCAATTTTGACATTTTTGAATAAATCTCTTATATTCTTTTCTGTAGGTCCTACACCAGCAAATAAATTTGATGGAGGCTCAATGATTTTAGCTCTAGACTCATTAGCAACTGCTTTAAGCAATAAAGTCTTTCCAACCCCTGTAGGTCCAGTGAGAAGTATCCCTGAAGGAGGAACAAGATTTATTGATGAAAATACCTCGGGTTTTTTAATTGGAATCTCTACAAGCTTACGAATGCGAAAAATAACTTCTTCATGACCTCCAATATTTTCATAACTAATTTTTTCAGTTTTCATTGATCTTGAAGAGAGAAAAGTGTCAAGTAATTCATATTCAGTCTTTGATGTAACTGAGACAATTCCATCTGGCTCGGTAGCTTGAATTAAGACTTTTTCCTCTTTAAATGCAATTTGAATACCAAGTACAAGGCCAGGAGATAATGGACCAATTTTTTTCTGTTTACTTAATTCTTTAAATAAAAGTTCTTTCTCTTCATCTGTTAATTCATTTGGAGCTCTTCCTAGCACACTAAAATAGACCCTTTTTGCTTTAATAGGTGTAAGAATCGTATCGACCTCAATTAGGTCATTTAAACCAAGGTTTAGTGATAATCTTACTTCACCATCTAAACGAGCTGGATATAGGTCACTTCTATCTATCTCATAACCTTGAAATGGTAATCCCTTTGGTGTAGGTAAGTCTTTTTCTTGGGATTTGTCATCTTTCTTCGGTACAGGCTGAGATATTCCATTCAGAAATTCTTTTGACGTTTTTACTAGTGTATGATCAATAAGAGCATGAACCCCAATCCTCTTAGATCCAGAAATTACTTCCACGATATCGAATTCTTCTATTCCTAATAATTTGAATACTTCATTGGGAAGTTTGATAATTCGTTTCCCGTAATCACTTTTCAGAGGTTCATATAACTCACAAACAACCATTTACCCAAACTCCTCCTTAAAATAAGAATATTCTATTGTTCGTTTTTTCTTCATCAATTCTTCCTGTACTCGATAATAATCAATAACATCACGGTTAACACTTGGTCTACAGATGTCTAAAGCTTCTTCAAAATCCATCATAGATACAGAACGAATGGATGGGTTTTTTCGAAGTGCTGCAAAAGCTGCCTCACGACAAAGATTCTCTATATCTGCACCTGTGTAATTTTCGGTCTTAAACGCTAAGGCATTAAGATCTACATTTTTTTCGAGATTCATTCGTCGAGTATGGACTTCTAAGATTTTTAAACGACCAATATCATCAGGAACAGGGACATATATTAAACGATCCAGCCTTCCAGGACGAAGAAGGGCTGGATCTATTGTATCTGGTCGATTTGTTGCACTTACAACAAAGACTCCATTTAATTTTTCAACTCCATCAAGTGAAGCAAGTAATTGATTTATGATTCTATCCCTCTCTCGGGATCCTTCACTTGGGAAACTTCCTCCCCGATGGGTAGCTATGGCATCAATTTCATCAAAAAACACTATACAAGGTGCCAGTTGCCTAGCTCGCTTGAAAAGGTCACGAATTAGTCTAGCACTTTCAGAAAACCATTTTGATAGAAGCTCAGGCCCTTTTACAACGATAAAATTAGCTTGAATTTCATTAGCTAAAGCTTTAGCCAGAAGAGTTTTCCCAGTACCTGGAGGGCCATATAATAACACACCTCTTGGAGAACGAATCCCCATCTGCGTAAAAATTTCTGGATATTTAATAGGCCATTCAATCATTTCCTTTAGAGATTGTTTGACCTCCTCAAGCCCCCCAATATCGTCCCATCTCACATCAGGAATTTGAAATGTGATTTCACGACTCGCAGATGGTTTAATAGAGGAAAGCGCGATTAAGAAATCATCTTGAGAAATCTCAATTTTGGGATAACTTGTTCTTACTAAATCATCTATTTGGGTTTCAAAATCAAGGTTGAGAAGGTTCTCACGTTCGAGGGCTCTCATTCCTGCTTCTTTAACTAATAATTCTAAATCAGCGGGAGTGAATCCTCCAGTCGTTTCAGCAATTTCATGAAGAGAAACGTCTCTTAAAGGAATCCCTCTCGTTTGAATTGATAAAATTTCGTATCTATCAGTAGCATTAGGGACTTGTAGATTTAATTCAACATCAAATCGACCATAAACCCGTAGCGAAGGATTTAAATTGCTTGCATTTTGTGTTGTACCGATAACAATAATTTTACTATTAGTAATATGCTTATCAAAGCTCTTTATTAGCTGATCTGTTAACCTTTTCTCTAAATCAGAAATATTTGATCCAGGATAAGGAGCAAGTACTTCTATTTGATCAATAATTAAAACAGCGGGTTCATAGTTCTTAATATGTTTGAAATACTTTTCAATTTCTTGTTCTGTATTCCACCACCCCTTTACGTACTCAGGAGCCATAACAAAAAATCTTGTTACCCCTGATTCACACGCAATCGCTTTACTAAGGTAGGTTTTTCCTATTCCAGGAGGACCTGTGAGAAGGATTCCATGAGGTGTATCTATGTCCAACATCTGAAAAACTTCAGGATAACGTAAAGGATACTCAACTAAAGTTCTCAATCGAGCTAATGCTTCCTTTGTACCCCCGATATCATCCCAAGTGATTATATCCGAATCTTCGATTAGTTCTCTTGCTGGTTCATGGGTGATTCGAACATCAGTATTCTCACCAATGAATACAATACCAGGTGGGGTAGTTGAGAGGATTCCCACTCGTAAATCATAACCCAATTTATTTTGAAGCTCTAATATCTGGCCCCGAACTACAGGACGATTCATTAAGAAATCAATGTAGATTTTTGGTTTATCCTCAACTGAAGAAGGAGAAATAATAACTTTCTCTGCTTCTGGACATGTTAATTTGTCAATTCTAACCTTTTGTCCGATACCAATATTCAAATGTGCTCTTAAAAATCCATTAAGATGAAGGATTACTTCATTTTTGCCTTTTGGGTGTCTTCTTTCTGTATGTGGAAACTTAGATTTAGATCGGCTATTTTCGATGATTTCTTCCTTTGGCCTTAATATTACACCTAATCTTTTATCACCATTAATTATTTCGACAATTTCATCAATATTAAGACCCAAATCAGTAATATACTTCTCAGCGATTCGTCCCACTGATTTAGCATAATCTTCGTGATAACCATCTGCTATAGTTGCGATTATCATTTATTTTCCGACCTATTTTGATTTTTAAAACAAATTAAAAAAGCTAAAACTAACCTCTGATACCTGAATAAGGTGATCTAGTCTTATGAACGGAGTTTTAGTTATTTTAATATTAATAAATTGTTCAGCAGTTAATATAACTGAATCACTAGTTTTTGTCTTCACTTCAACATATGTTATGATAATTTAATTACTAGTGAATATTTAAGAAATAAATTTTCCCTTTTAAAATCAATGAATTATGCTTTAGAAGATATAAGAAGTGATTTATCCTTACGATTCTCAATTCAATAATAAAAAAAAAATCAGGAAATAGAATTATTTATTCTAAAATGGTACGTTTTAGTTGTTGGCCAAATAATAGAACATCTTCAACTTTTAAAATTTGAATTTGATTAGTTTTTGAGGGAAATCCTAATAATGATCCTCCAACTGCTAATATTGTGTCTTTAGGGTTAAGTAATTCCTGTTCATGGGCTTTTAACACAATTTCATATAATAATTCGTTATAAGAGGGTGTGACATCGACTAATATTGGATAAACTCCCCAGATTAAATTCAATTGACGTTTAATGCTTTTATAGGGGGTTCCTGCAATAATTGGCTTAGAAGGTCTACATTTAGCTATAAGATTTGTAGTCGAACCTGTTCGCGTACTGGTCACTATTGCACTTATATCTAATGAACTAGCGTCACTGATTAAGTGGGCAGCACGACCGAGAACCTCTGCACCTGAAGGTTCATCACCAGTCCATTCAACTGTCCGACCTTTGAAAAGTTGATGATTTATGTTTATTTCTTTTAAGATTCGTTCCATGAAATTAACAGTCTCAACAGGATATTTCCCAACAGCAGTTTCACCAGAAAGCATGACAGCATCAGCACCGTCAATTATAGCATTTGAGACATCAGATACTTCAGCTCTAGTGGGACGGGGATTATATGTCATGGAATCCAACATCTGAGTCGCTACAATGACAGGTTTACCTAAAGAGTTGCACTTACGGATTAATTGTTTTTGAACTAGTGGTACTTGTTCTGAAGGAATTTCAATTCCAAGATCACCTCTAGCGACCATGATCCCATCAGAAACTTTCAAAATCTCATCAAAATTTTTTATTCCGTCTCTATTTTCTATTTTGCTAATAATTTTTATTGGTGAGTTATATTCCGTTAATTTTTCCTTAATTGCAAGAATATCTTCTTTTCTTCGAACAAATGATGCGGCAATATAATCAGCAGGGTCTTCAAACTTTCTGCATACAAAACTAATATCATCATAATCTTTCTGAGTTGGAAAATACAATGAAAGTGGAACATCTGGAGCATTTATCCCTTTCCGAGACTTTAACTCTCCACCATATTCAACTTTACAGATAAGTTCATTTTCAGTTTTTTTAGTAACCACAAGTTGCAGTAAACCATCATCAATTGCAAGATGATTTCCTACCTTGGCATCATCAATTAATGGTGGATAATTCGTGGATATAACTTCAGAATTCCCTTCTAATCCTATTACCTTTGAAATCCGAAGTTTCTGTCCTGCCTCTAGTATCGTTCCCTCAACTACTTCACCTGTTCGTATTTTTGGTCCACATAAATCAATTAAAACCGCTAAATCTTCTGAAACTGCTCTTATCCTTTCGTATCTCTCCAAATGATCAGGATGAGCACCATGAGAAAAATTAAGTCGACAAACATCCATTCCAGCGTCAACAAGCTTTTTTAATACCGTAATTTTCTCAGAAGCAGGGCCGATGGTACAAACAATTTTAGTCCGAGTTACCATTCGATTTTCCACCTTAAAAAATATAATTCTAACTTAAATAAAAAATTTTGGTTTCATTTCTTTTTCCTTGAGAATAGTCATTAACACTTAATGAAAATTTCTCGAGAAAGACCTAATCAAAGCTTTATGCAGATTTTAAGCTCTTTATATCTCTTACCTAAAATTTTCGTAAAAAAAGGCTTTTCAAGAATTAAAATACTATTCCAAAATGATAATACTAATCATATTACTGCCCTGAAACCAATTTATCTCTTATCCATTATTTCAAGGTCACAAACCTAGATTTTGTTTAATTAAAAAGAAGATGAATCATTATTAATAATATGATTGACAAATCCATCCAGATTTAGCCAAAGATAAAGCAATAGTTAATTATAAATCAATCTTATTCAATAAAAAAAGAATAGAAACAATAAACTATTTGAAAGCATTTAAAGAGACTCATTAAAGCATAAAAGGAAAACTATTAAGCTTGTGAATAAAATGACGAAAGAAGATTATCTGATTTCTATTTTTAGAAAAGAAGACTGTAAACGTTTAATTCGAAGAGAAATTAATTCAATATCTGAAGATGCGACAATTCGTGATGCAATTATAGCCTTACAGTCTCAATGGACTGGTTATGTGGCTATATTAGATAATGATAAGAATTTATTAGGAATAATAACTGAAAGAGATATTCTTCGCTGTTTTGGAGAAAATAAATTTACTGAAGATGATTCTGCGAAATCAATTATGAAAACAAATTTCAAAACAATAGAATGCCGTGAGTCTATTGCTGAAATTGTATTAACGTTATATAAAACTACATTTAAGCACTTAGCAATTGTAGAAGAAGGAAAACTGATAGGAATTGTTTCCGCACGTGATTTCATTTCTTATCTAGTTGAGTATATTGCTGAATCAGTATATACGATTTCGCCATCTCAACCACCTCAAGATCAAAGAGAGGGAGCTTGATAGATATATAACAAAATCTCTGATTTACTGTTAATATATAGAATATTTGGTGTGAATTAATGGAAGAAATCCAAGAAACTCATGAAGAACGTGAATCTACCACTTCAAAATCGACTGAAACATTACCTCAAGCTGTTATTCGTTTTACTGGAGATAGTGGAGATGGGATGCAGTTAGCAGGCCTAAAATTTACTTCGGCATCAGTTATTTTTGGAAATGATGTCTCTACTTTCCCAGAGTTTCCTGCAGAGATTCGTGCTCCTACAGGTACGCTTGCAGGTGTGTCTGGATTTCAGATTCATTTTTCTTCAACTAAAATTTCTACTCCTGGTGATGATTTAGACGCTTTAATAGCGATGAATCCAGCTGCTTTACGAGTAAACATAAAAGATTTAAAACCAAATGGCATTATAATTATAGATGAGTCTACATTTACACCTAAAAACTTATCTAAAGCTGGTTACTCTTTAAATCCCTTGAAAGATCGATCTCTTGACAAATATCGGGTATTTAGTTTAGATATAACTAAATTGAATTACGAAGCAGTTCATAAAGTAGAGGGCCTAACCAATAAGCAAATCAATCTAACACGAAATTTCTATACTTTAGGATTATTATCATGGCTTTATAACAGACCTTTAGAATCAACAATAGAATGGATTCAAGATAAATTTAACAAACGACCTGCCATCATTGAAGCAAATACTCTAGCATTAAAAGCAGGATACTATTACGGAGAAACTACTGAACTTTTTTCTGTTCAATATCAAGTACCAAAGGCTAAAATGGAACCAGGGTTATATAGATACATTTCTGGAAATCAAGCTCTTGCGCTAGGCTTTGTAACAGCTGCTCAGATTGTAAAAAAGGAAGTTTTTTATGGCGCATATCCAATAACCCCGGCTAGTGATCTTCTCCATGATTTAGTTCGCTATCATGGATATGGAATCCGAACATTTCAAGCTGAAGATGAAATAGCTGCGATTGGTTCAATAATAGGAGCAGCTTTCGGAGGGGTTATTGGTGTAACAGGAACATCAGGACCAGGTTTTGCCCTTATGAGCGAAGCCTTAGGATTGGCAGTAATAACAGAACTACCTATTATAGTCGTTAATGTCCAACGTGCTGGACCAAGTACAGGGATGCCAACAAAAACAGAACAATCAGACTTATTACAAGGGATATATGGAAGAAATGGTGAATCTCCTTTGCCAGTTCTTGCACCACAGTCATCTGGAGACTGTTTTTATATGGCAATTGAAGCTATTCGAATAGCTACAAAATTCATGACTCCTGTATTATTGTTATCTGATGGTTATATGGCAAACAATATTGATCCATGGAAAATCCCTGATATTAACCAAATTCCTAGCCTAAAGATTGATCACCCAACAAAAGAATCGTTTGACATAGCTGATCACTTTCTTCCTTATATCAGAAATGAAAACTTAGCACGACCTTGGGCAATTCCAGGAATAAAAGGATTAGAACATCGCATTGGTGGTTTAGAGAAAGAAGACAAAACAGGAAATGTAAGCTATGATCCTGAAAATCATGAGCTAATGGTTAAGTTAAGATCAGAAAAGATAGAAAAAATTGCAGAAGATATACCAAGGCAAAATATAGAAGGACCAGCAGAAGGCGATTTACTTGTACTTAGTTGGGGTTCAACTAATGGTGCAGTGCAAATTGCAGCGGAAAAAATGAGACAGCAAGGATATTCTGTAGCGAATACAAATTTGAGATATATAAATCCTTTTCCACGGAATTTAGAAGAGATTGTACAATCTTACAAGAAGATTTTAATTCCCGAACTGAATAGAGGGCAGCTTAAATTTTTAATTCAAGCAAAATATTCAATAGAAACTATCGGCCTTAATAAAACCCAGGGAAGACCGTTTCTTGTAAAAGAAATTATTGAGAAAATTGATAGTATTCTTAATGGTGATTTATAATGAGTGATACAGACAAACCACAAGATATATTACCAATACTTACTCCAAAGGACTTTGATTCAGGTTTAGACGTACGATGGTGTCCTGGATGTGGAAATTATGCGATATTGGCTAATATGAAAAAGATTTTTCCGTCTTTAGGCATCCCTAGGGAAAATATTGTTTTTATTAGTGGAATTGGGTGCAGTTCTAGGTTTCCTTACTACTTAAATACATACGGAATGCATACAATTCACGGAAGAGCCCCTACGATTGCAACAGGTCTTAAATGTAGTCGACCTGAACTTTCAGTTTGGGTTATTACTGGTGATGGTGATGGCTTGAGTATTGGAGGAAACCATCTCATGCATGCAATTAGAAGGAATGTTGATATAAAGATAATTTTGTTTAACAACCAAATCTATGGCTTGACTAAAGGTCAATATTCTCCGACATCAAAACAAGGGATTCGAACAAAATCTTCTCCACAAGGATCAATAGATTATCCAGTTAATCCAATATCTTGGGCATTAGGGGCTGAAGCATCATTTATTGCAAGAACAGAAGCTACTTATGGAATGCATATGCAAAAAGTTCTGCAGCGTGCAGCTGAACATAAAGGAACAGCTTTTGTTGAAATATATCAGAATTGTGTAATATTTAATGATGGCACTTTCAGATATGCAACAGATAAAGAGATGCGCGATGACTATATTCTCGAACTAGAGCATGGTAAACCAATGGTATTTGGTAAGAACCGTGAGAAAGGTATTTTTCTACATGGATTAACTCCCAAAGTTATCAATTATAAGGAAGCAGGTTTTGAAGAAACAGACTTGTTATATCATGATGAAAATGCCAAAGAATCTACTCTTGCTTTCTTTTTATCAAGAATGCAATATCCAACATTCCCAGAACCGATTGGGATATTTCGTGCTATTGAGAAACCTACCTATAATGAAATGTTGGAACAACAATTAGATGAAGCAAAGAAGTCCGTTACAAAATCTCTACAAGAACTGATCAATGGTGATGAAACTTGGTCAGTAACATAGGAATTCCTATTTTCTTAGCAAAAGAATGGGTAATATGAATCATATAAGAGAGATTTTCAGGGAAATATTAAATCTCAAATAAAAATTTAATGTAATAATGTAGATAATTATAAGCTCAACAAATCAAATAAAAAACTACAAATTTACCTAAGATTATATTTAAAAGACTCATATAGTAGATATTTAGAGGAAGTAATTTACGTGATATGTCCTGCTTGTGGTTATGAGAATATAAAGGGTTCTGACTTATGTGAAAATTGTAAAACCTCTTTAACACGCTTTGAAGTTCATAAACCAGTTACAAATTCTAAGATTGAAAAAGCAATTTTAAAAGATAAGCTCGAGAAGGTGGGAAAAGAAAATTCAATTGCCCTCTTAGTTTCCCCCGATAGAAGTGTCAAAGATATTATCAAGATAATGCTTGAAAATAAAAAATGTTCAGTTGTCATCATGGAAGGGGATTCTATAGAAGGGATATTTACAGAAAGATCATTTTTAAAGAGAGTTTGCAATGAATTTCCTCCAAAATTAGCCATCCCTATAAAAGAAGCAATGTTAAAAAAACCCGAGATTTTAAAACCCAGTGATTCTGTTGTAGATGCATTACATTATATGGAAGTGGGAGGTTATACGTATGCAATAATCGATAATGACCCATTAAGAGTAATCAATATCCGAGATATCTTGGAATATATAGTAGAATTAGAATTAAAAAAGTAAGTTTTACTTAAATCTAATATTAAATTAGTAAGATCAGGGATGAAATCTGTAGGTCATTTTTATTTTTGAAACAAATGAATCTTGTTATTCTCGAACGAATAACATCCATATTCTAGTAAGACTAAGAACTGTTGAAGCTCTTTTATTCTCATAATTCTCAAGTTAATTTTTTCTCTTATTATTAATAAATTGATTTTATTTCTAAATCTTCTTAAATACGAACCTCATAAGGAATTTGAATTAGAATGGATATATCTCTAAGCATTAACGCTTTGTTAATGGATGTTATGAAATCAGTACACGGATTAAAACAAATTATGGTGTCTGATTCAACAGGATTAGTTCTGGCTAAAATCAGCAAAGAAAAAGATACAACTGACTTCGAAGGTATTGCTTCAATTTCTACAGCTTTGTATCTTGGGATGGCATCAGTCAAACTGGGGGAATTAGGATTTAGTCAAACTATTTTTAGCGATGGTAATCTCTGTCTATATGGCATTTCAAAAACCTATGTTCTAATAGTAATTACTCATACATCAACACCAATAAAGCAACTTCGTGCTGCTATGGAGAAAATTAGTGATAGTATTTCTAAGCAACTTGAATTGTATTATCAATCTCAAAAAATTGAAAGAAAACAAGAAGAAGTTTGCTTAAAAGAAGGATTTCTCTCTGATTCAGAGTTGGATGCAATATTAAATGAACTTTCTTTTGATTGAATTAATTCCCAATGGCCATTCCTGTGTGATCTAATTCATTTAGGAGGGTTTTTTTCAGCTAATTTTTGGATTTTGCTCTTTAATACCCATTCTCGATTATTGTCAGTATAAAACCAGCTCACTAATTCCCCCTCACTTCCATCAAGAATCTTCATAAATTTAGAGCTCATAATAATGTTTTTATTACAGACTTTAAGATTAATGATTAGTTTCTTAAGTTTTTAAATCTGTTTAATACTTATAGATTCATAATTATTTTAAATAATAAAAGGATTAATTAAACAATAAAGGAGAGAATTCCGTTGTTCAACATTCTTTCACAAGAATCTGTTAATTTTGAGACTGGAATTCTTTTAACTGTGCTCTTTCTAGCTGTTCTAATCTTGATTGCATCTGAAAAATTCAATAAAGTTGCAATCACATTTAGTGGAGTTATAATTGCTTTAATTATATCAATGGTAACTGGGGTGATTGATAAGTTTGAAATTATCTACAATTGGATCGACTTACCATTGATCCTTACCATTATTGGAATAACTTTGATTATGGAAATGCTACAGAAATCAGGGATTGTGGAGGTTTTTATTCTTTATATCCTACGTACAATTCAAGGATCCTTCAATGTATTAATGGTAATTCTTGCTCTCAGCATATTTATCATGTCAGCTGTCATGACAAATGTTTTGGCCCTAGTAATCATCTCTTCTATAACCATATTGATAGCAGAGGTTGCAGAATTTGATGCTAAACCATTATTATTCTTAGAATTAGTTGTGGCAAATCTTGCGGGAATGCTAACACCAATTGCTTCCTATACTTCAGCATATGTTTCTTTAACACAGGGTTGGAGTTATTTTGATTTTCTCATCCTAAGTTTGCCGTTTGTGGGATTAATGGTTGGAATTACAATTTTTTTCACCCGTTATTTCTATAGAGATATATTCAAAGAGATTTCAATAAAACAACATAATTTTGGTAGACAACTTAATCGTATTTTGCAAACAATTGATCCTTGGAGTTTTGTGGATTCAAGAAAACATTTTTATAGAGCTATTGCAATTTTTTTAGTTATTTCCATTTTATTATCCATTGGTACTTCATTTGGATTGAGTGTGGATATAATTTGTTTAACAGGTGGAATGTTTGTTCTAATTTTCTTTTCAAATCACATTGAAGAATTTTTAAAGAAAATTGATTGGTCAATGATCTTTTTTTTGACAGGGGTATTCATTATTTCAGGATTGATTCAAGATACTAATATAGCTATTCTTCTACAAACCCCTATGGAAGATCTTTTTCATTTCTCCCCATTTTTTGGAATCCTTGGGTTTAGCTATATTTTGGGACTTCTTACAAGTATTATAGAAAATATTCCCTTAATATTCTTATTAAGACCATTAATTGATTTAATCAGCCAAAAAATCGACCCCCGTATCATTTGGTGGTCTATTCTTGCTGTTGTTAATATTACAGACTCTTTATTTCTAATTAGTAGTGTAAAAGGTATCTATATAATGGAAAATGCAGCTAAGCATGGAATGGCCTTAAAATTTACAGATTTTTTAAAATATGGGGTTATTATAACAATGATTCATCTAATATCAATGGCATTCTATATTTTCTTTTTATTAGTTGTATTTCAATGACCTAATTACATAGAAAAACCTTCTTTATAATTAAAATAATCTAAAAGTTTTTATAGTTTAAAGAACTGATAAAGCTGAGGAAAATTATTTTCCCTTTAATACTTAGGCAACTTATATGGTATAATTTTTTTATAACTGAAGATTTAATACTAAATTGTAAAAAAGCAACATAATTCAACAGTATCATCCTAGGTGAATGTAATGGATATAGCTAATCTTATCAAAAAAAGAAGAGCCTATAGAGCCTTTGAAAAAGTAACCATTCCAGAAACTCTTTTCAAAGAAGCTGCAAGATTAGCTCAATTAGCTCCGTCTTGTATGAATAAACAGCCATGGAACTATGTAATCATTCAAGAGCCAAACCATCTTTCAGCGATTGTGGAAACAATGTCTTCGGGAAATAAGGTTTGGAACCGTAATTCCAGTGCAGTAATTGCAGTTGTAACTAAAACTGAGCTTGATTGTGAAATAGGCCCTAAAAAGGAAAGAAAATATTATCTATTTGATACAGGCTTAGCAACTGCTTTTTTGATTTTATTTTTAACTGAAAATAATTTAGTTGCTCATCCTATGGCAGGTTTTAATCCGGAAAAGGCGAAAGAAGTCCTAGGGATACCAGAGGATATGGAAATCGTGGTTCTTATTGGCATTGGGAAAAAAACTGAAAAAATTCCTGATGATTTTAGTGAAAACCAGAAAAAAAATGAGAGAGAAAGACCAGCACGAAAAGCTTTGGATGAATTTCTTTATTTTAACCGATTTGGTTAATTAAAAAGAATGGATTTTTTGTCAGTTACCCTGAAATAAACGTATCTTTTTCTTTTTCATCTTTTTCTGTTCTAAGATGAATGACATAATGGATTGTACCTTGATTTAATTCTAGATCGTGGATAATATAGCCACAAGTCTTAAAACCTTGCTTTAAAAGAAATGAATGAACACCAAAATATCGATCATCCGCAAAACCTCTTAGAATATCAAACTGCTGTTGGTCTCGAACATAATTTTTAATGAAATTTATTAATTCTCTTCCAATTCCTTTTCCTCTCCATTCTTTTTTCACTACTAATGATAAAATAAAAGCACTTTTTCCGAAATAATCTACTATACTATACCCGAGAATAGATGTCTGTAAAACTTCCTCCATCCCCTCCTCACCTCCTGATACCTTCTCTTTATTCTCAACCACAAAAGTGATCCCTTTAACAGGTACCTGTAAATAAAATTCAATCCTTTGTTTTTCACTTTTTACCATTGAGGGACCAAAATTTTCAGCTTCAATTATTAAGAGTTTTACTTCTTCCCAATCAGAAGACTGGTATTCCCGAATAGTTATGTCCATAATAAATTCCTAATCCAAATATCCATATATAATAATTAAAATATTTTAGTATCCATTCTCTTTCAAAGAGTAGATAAAACAGAAAGGAAGTTACTATTTTTTCCTCCAATAATCAGAATAATTACAAAATTACTTTAGAAACAGCATTGAAAAGCCCTTATATATTAGATTTCTCTTGGGTATCAAAATTTGTTAGATTTTCCTGTATAAAGGGATGTCAAGAATGCTGTGGATATACATATTTCTTACCAGACGAATTATCTTCATTGCCTGACTTAATATTACCAAATTTGATGAAGACTCCAATGGGAACATATCAAGCCAAAAAAAATCCTATAGATGCGAATAGGTGTTTCTTTTTTGAGAAATCTCAATATAATAGCTACTTCTGTTCTATCCATGAAAATAAACCTCTCAGATGTCGAATCTATCCTTATTTTCCTTTAATTGTTGAAAAGAGAATTGTAATTACACTTGAACCTTCTTTAAAAATGAAAATTCCTTCAAAAAATGCAACAGTTTGCCATGGAATTGGAGTTAAAGGAATAAGTATTAATAATTATATAAAAGATTGTATAAAATTTTTAAAATATTGTAATACTGTTCCTCAGTTATTAAAAACTATGATTTTGGATAGTGAGATGTTTAATCGTATCCGAAATGACCGATGGTTTATTGATTATTAAAGCAAAAAAAGGAAGAAGAGTTGGATTTAAATTTATATCTTTTTCCATACTGCTTGTATATATTCACTGGTTTTTTTAATTACCGGAGCCATTACTTCAGAGGTAACATTATTCAATTCAACAGAAGCTTTCATAATTGAGATGTGGGCGATAATTATTTTTCCATCCTCTTCATAAACAACAAATGAACAAGGAAATAACGTTCCAACATCCTTTGATATATCTAATGCCATTTTTGCGAGATCCGCACTACAAGCAAGAATCGTGGTATAACGAGGGTAATAATTCAATCCCAATTTACTTTTAATTACCTCATCGATATTTTTGATCAATAATACTGAAAAACCTTCAGCTTTCAGAACTTTTTCTACAAGTTTTACAGCTTCATCAAAATTCATAGACACTTCTTTCCGTAATATTTCAACCATTTA
>NZ_CDLCQJ010000007.1:0-28986 GCF_975850365.1 Candidatus Hodarchaeum mangrovi
ATTGGCTTAAAAGATAAAATAAAGTCTTCTCTTGTTCTCATTATGCCAATGAAGGATTGATAAGGTAGAAGTCCGAATGGTCAATAGCTTTATAAATCCATTGGCATAGTGGTACCTGAATAGTTTCAAGCCTAATAATGAGTTGATTCATGATGAATTTTGATTTAACACATCATAATTGGTCATTTCCACAAATCATTTCAATTAGCTTTCTTAAATTGATTCTATTCAATTATTCAATTATGATTTATAATATTTTGACAACTTAGGAAGTAATTCATATGATTGAAGCAATAAAAACGTTAGATGCACGAAATCTTTCCTGTCCTATGCCTGTCTTGAAGTCGAAAAAGGCTTTAAAAGAATTAGAAATAGGTCAGGTTTTAGAGATTTTAGCTACTGATCCTGGTAGTATGGCTGATATTCCTGCTTGGACACGAGCAACTGGTCAAGAGCTTGTTTCTTTAGAAGAACTGGGTCCAAAGGATTTCCGATTTCTTGTAAAACGAGTAAAATAGAGCAGATTGGTGATCTTATGACGATTGAAACTGAATCGAAAATTGAAACTTCACTTATGCCTGACTCTGTCACTGAAAGACCTAAGCGTATGGCAATAATAGCCTCAAAAGGTACACTTGACGCTGCTTATCCTCCTGTTATCCTTGCTTCTACAGCTGTTGCATTGGATATGGAAGTAGCTATATTTTTCACATTTTATGGCCTAGATCTAATCCATAAGAAAAGAAGTAAAAAGCTAAAAGTTAGTCCAATTGCCAATCCTGCAGCTCCTATGCCTGTACCTAATATTTTAGGAATGATCCCTGGAATGACGGGCATGGCTACTTGGATGATGAAACGATGGATGAAGGGTGCAAATGTAGCGAAGTTTGAAGAATTACGTGACATATGCATTGAAAGTGGGGTTCGGATGATTGGATGCCAAATGACCATGGATGTCATGGGAGTCAAAGAAACAGATCTCATTGAGGGTGTTGAATTAGGTGGAGCTGCTTCATTCTTAGAGTTTGCTAAAGATGCAGATATCACTCTGTTTATGTAGATTGTTTTGGAGGAAAAATAATGGGAAAATTGGTTTTAGTGTGTGATTCTGGAGCAACCGATAAATTGCAAACTCTTGCTATGGTTGCATCAGGAGCAGTCACAAATGACCTAGAAGTTTTTATCTTCTTCATGCATGATGCAGTATATGCTTTAAAAAAGGATGCTCCAACCGAGCCTGATGTTACTAGTATATTTCCTGAAGTAGCTGAGAAAATAAATAAGGCTAGAAAAGAGGGAAAAATTGCTCATTGGAAAGACCTTTTAGAAGATCTGAAAGAACTTGGTAATATTACAATTACTGCCTGTGTTCAGATCACAGAGATACTTGGTTTGGAGAAGGATGATCTTTTACCAATTGTTGATGACATTGTTGGTGTGAGTACTCTTGCAGAACAAGCGATGCTTGCTGATAGAGTTATATCTTTTTAGTAGTATGGTGATTATAAATGAATCAAGAATTTGTTGCAGATGTAGTAATTGATGCTAGAAATAGCTATTGTCCTGGCCCTTTAATGGAATTGATTAAATCGATTAAAAAAGGCGAAATAGGTAAGATTTATGAAGTTTGGAGTAAAGATGCTGGGTCTATTCGGGATATTCCCAAATGGGTTGAAAAAGCTAAGCATGAGATGGTGGCAATTGTCAAAGAGAATGGCCATACAAGATTTGCTGTTAGAAAAGCAAGATAATTTTTATATGAATTGATATAGTATTTGGAGTTTCTTTAAATGAATATGAATGAAAATAATCCTCAAATTTTAATTTTAGGTGGTGGGACTGGAGGAGTAATTGTTGCTAACCTATTGGGTAGAAAAATTGCTAAATTAGCTGACATTACTCTTGTTTCCAAACGAGATAATGTGTTTTATGAGCCAGATTTAATCTATAGAGTATTTGATAAAAAAGATATGAAGAAACAATTTCGTCCATTACGAAAGCTTGTTGATAAGCGCGTTAAAGTCCTCACTGATGAAGTAACTCATGTTGATCCAAAAAAGCAACTTGTTAGTTTTAAAAGTGGAAATAGTCTTTCTTACGATTATTTAGTTATCGCAACTGGCGCTCATTACGATTATGACAAGGTTCCTGGCTATTCTATGGCTGCTCACCATTTTTACAACGAAGAAGCTACATTAAAGCTCCGTGAATCGTTGGAATCCTTTGAAGGTGGAAATATTGTAACCGGTGTTTCTGATCTTCCTTATAAATGTCCTATTGCTCCTATTGAAATGACCTTTATGTTATATCATTATTTTAAGAGGAAAAAGATGCTTGAAAAGGTAAACATCCATTACTTGAGTCCCTTAGGAGGAGCATTCTCTATTGAAAAACCCTCTGAGATTTTCGAGAAACAGTTTGCGAAAAAGAACATTGAATTACATACATTTTTTAACACTGAAGAAATAAATCCAGAGGAAAAGAAGGTTCTGTCACTTGAAGGCGATGAGGTGGATTATGATCTATTAGTCTTAGTTCCTCCCCATAAAGGAGCTACTTATATTGATGATCGTGATTTAGCCACAGAAGATGGGTGGATTATTGTTGATCAACATCGATTACAATCAAAAGCTTATCCAAATATTTTTGCAGTAGGAGATACAAATGAACTTCCGATTTCAAAAGCTGGGTCCACAGCTCATTATCAAGCAAAAGTAGCTGCCAAAAATATAATAAGATTAGTTAAGGAAGGAAAGCTTAATGCAAAATATGATGGACATGCACAGTGTTTTGTGATGATGGCTCAAGATTCAGCAATGTTACTTGATTTTTCATATAGTCGTCCTCCTCGCCGAATTGGATATATTCCAAATAGAATTTACTATTATGTGAAAAAATACTTTGCGCAGATTTTCTTCCGCGGAGTACTAACTGGGCGAATATAACATTAAATTACCATAATAAAAGTTGAAATCTCATGTTAGATGAAAGAGATAAAAAAATTATTAGCTATTTTCAGAAAAATCCTCGTAGTTCTTTCAATCAGGCTGCGAAAGATTTAAAATTAGCTAAAGGAACTGTTAAGGCTAGATTTGAGAAGCTTGTAGAAAGCAGATTGATTTCACCTGGAATTGGTCTGAATATTAGTGAACTTAAATTTAGTCATGCTCTTTCATTTATTGAAATTACGGATCCTGAGACGGAGAAAGCGATTCTAACATATTTCGATAAATGTCCATTAGTCATGACCATGTTTTCTCTTTCAGGTTTTGAATATAACCTTGTAATCTGTTTAATTTCAGATAAAAGAGAGAATATAAGTAAGTTCATCGATACATTTCCCCTCAGTCATCTTCCTGGTGTTAAACGACGAAATAGTTTTTTTGTAAAAGAATCAGAAGGCTTTGCAGAAAAACCTTTCTGGTCTTTCATTCCTGAAAATTCCAAGAGAACCTTCTTCGATAAATTTGAATGTCAGAATAAATGTGGAGTTTGTAGTGTCATTTCTGAGATCAAAGTAGAAGCCCAAGACGCCCACTCTTCTAGTCCTCTTCCCATCCGAGAAACAGTTGGAGAATAAAAGTTAAATTATTTGCGAAATATCTCCATCTGATTTTTTATCAATCCAAAAAGAGATTGGATCATTAAAATCCTTTAATAGCTTTCTATAATGTTTAAGAATGAATATTGATTTTAAAATGACGTTTAGCTTAAGTATTTGAAATTGAATCAAAGTTCAGAGGGATAATTAGCTTATCAAATCTATTAACGGTTTAATGTGATGAGCTGAAAAATGGAAAAAATAGAAAAGAAGGTATGGATAAGAATCTTCAAGCAGTGAGCTTTTCTAAAATATCTGTAACTTTTATTGTGTGCATCTTGAAACCTTCAGAAAAATCAAAGCCCATAGCTACCCCTAATAATTCTGGATATACAAAGACTGGAAGAGAAGTCTTTTCAAATTGTTTAGCCATTAAACGTTGGCCAACATCAAATTGAATATAACAAGTTGGACAAATTGTAACGAGAGCATCAGCTCGAGCTAATTCAGCACCAACTATCTTTTCATGAGCCATTGCTATTGCAGTATCTTGATCTGTACCTCTAGTTCCCGCACCACAACATGCTAGTTTATTTAAATAGGGAACTGAAGTAGCTCCTAAAGCTTCAACTAATTCATCCAATTTTATTGGTCGCTCAGGATTATCTGTCTGTAAAATCTCAGGTGGTTTAAGAAAGTGACAACCAGAGTGAGTAGCAATTTTCAATCCTGTAAGAGGATTTTTTACTTTTGCAGCGATTTTATCAATTCCAATTTCATTATACAGAACTTCAGCAAAGTGTTTTACCTGAATTGTGCCTTTAAACTCTCGGTTTACTTTCGCTAAATGACTATTTACGCTATCTTTAAGTTTCTTATCGTTTTTTAAATGAACATTTACCATTTTTAACGTTTCAAAGCAACCACTACATGCTGTTAGTATATTAAGATTTTGTTCTTCCGCTAAGCATAGATTCCGAGCTGCTAGAGTATGCCATGCGATACTATCAAATGATTGGACACCTCCTGGATCAGGACAACAGGCAAAAGGTAAGTCGATAAAATCGAAATTAAATTCTTGGAATGTCTTTCGTAATGCTGTTTCGACAAATGGAATCCTATAAGGGATTGTACACCCCATAAATAGAGCATAATTGGACATCATACATCCTCCTTTAGATTTGCCAGTTGATTGATACGATCAATAACACCAGTTACCTCAAGAAGTTTTTGAACCTCATTATGATCAGCTTTGGGTAACTCAGGTAATCCTAACTTCTCTCTTTTATTCAAAATTGATTGAGAAATAGCTGCAGTAAAGCCAGTTTCAACTATGGACTTCATCTCTGCAATTATACCTGGAGGAACATTATTCATTTTAACTGCTAGATTTTTAATTTCAGTTATGACATGACCAATATCAATCCCTTGAGGGCATCGAACCGAACAAGTATAACAAGTTGTACAATACCATATCTGCTGTTCGTCAATAATATTCTCGCTATAATTACCTAGAAGTAATTTTTCCATAATTCTTCTAGGATTAAACTGTGTATTTTGTTTAAAAACTGGACAACCACCAGCACATGTACCGCACTGATAACACAGCTTTATTACGCTGAAAAGCTCTTTAAATTCTTCTAGTACTTTGTCTGAATCCGTCATTTGTTACCACGCTTGACTATTTAATTTAAAATGCTTTTTGTTTAGCATTTATCTCAATGATCAGCTTAAGACTTCTTTCACACGATGTAATTTCCAACTATTAATATGTATATGTAAGTTTTTAAACAATTTGTATAGATTCGTACAAGAGAATCGTATTTGCAGATATAAATGAATTATAATAGTGGGAATTGAAATTAGGATACTTGTACTTGGGATTGGTAACGAATTAGCAGGTGATGATATAATAGGAATACAAGTTGTTCGCGAAGTAGCCGAAATCGGTCCCCCAGAAATAGACTACAAACAAATTTCTACAGGTGGATTACAGATTCTCGAAACAATTCTAGGATATGAAAAGGTACTTATTGTTGATAGCATTGAAACAGATTCTCCAAATAAGCGTATTTTGAAATTTAACTCAAAAAATCTTAGTGATGCAACATTTTTAACATCTCCTCATGATATTAATTTTCCAACAGCCCTAGAAATTGGTCAAAAAGTTTTACCAGATCATATGCCTAAAACCATAAGAATAATAGGGATTGAAATTCCTGTTCAAGAAATTATTACAGATGAAATCTCAATGGAGACGAGTGCAAAAATACCTACGATAAAAAAGTTAATACTCGATGAAATCAATAGATTCTTAAGAGAAAATGATCATTTAGATCATGAATAAGAAATCAAACTGAAATAAACTTTATTAATGAATTTTATAGGTATTTAATTTCAGGAGTCAAAAAATAAAAGGAGAAAATACAGTTAATCTATATATTGTGATTTTCTCCAAATGACATTTTTGTTGATATCATAGATACTTACTTCTAAAGGCATACGACCAGGTAAAGAATGAGTAGCACATGCAAAACATGGATCGTATGCACGAAATGCCATTTCTACCATGTTTAACATACCTTCTTTAACCTCTGGGCCCTTTACAAATTGTTTTGCTGCTTTCTTAATTGATATGCAGATAGGTGCATTGTTATGGGCAGTTGCGACAATGAGATTGACACCGTCTTTTAAAAGAACACCTTTTTTATCTGTTTTATAATGATGAATTAGGGTTCCTCTTGGAGCTTCAACCACTCCAACACCTTCATCGGGTACATTTGGTTCAGCACGAATATCTGTAGATGTTATTTGAGGATCTCTCACTAACTCAAGAAGTCGCTCACTGGCATATAATTGTTCAATTACTCTGGCCCAGTGGTTTGCTAGGGTGTGATGTGCTGGTTTCCCTAAAACTTGCATCATTTTCTTGTACTCTTCATTGGCTAAGGGGGTTGCCATTCCATCTGCAGCATTTAATCTTGCTAGTGGTGCAACACGATATATTCCTGAATCTACACCTTCAACTAGACCTTTCCATCCTATATTCTTGAGATAGACAGCTTTAAGATAGGAATAGGGAAGAGGTTGTTCTTCGACGTAGTCTAAGTATTTATCTGTGTCGAATTTTGCGTATTCTCTTCCTTCAGGATCTACTACTCTTATTTGGCCATCATAAAAGTTTACATGATTATTCGAGTCAACAAGTCCCATGTAGTAACTTTTCATGTAATAACCTGGATCAAGAACTAATGATTTATTGGCTTCGTTACCCAAGACAACATCATTAAATATTTTGATAGTAAATTTAGAAAACTCAAGGGTAGATAGGGCCATTTCTTCTATTTTAGCACGTTCTTCTTCTGATATCGCTTTCATCATCCCGCCCGGTACACCAGCACAAGGAAGAACTGCATCTGCTGCTATCATCGCTTGTATCTGCTGTGCATAAGAACGATGTTTGATCACTTCAGAACCAATTTCAAGACCAACCGCTTCTACAACACCAAGAATATTTCTCTTTGCAGGGGGAGCAGAAGGGCCTACAACAAAATCGGGTCCACCTAATGCGTAAAAATGCGCAATATGAGAGTGGATCATATGAGCACTATAGAATAATTCTCGGAGTTTTTTCGCGGGTTCAGGTGGATCAACATTAAAAACATTATCTAAAGCCTTAGATGATGCCATATGATGCGCACCTGGGCAAACACCACAGATACGCGTTGTAATTCGTGGCATTTCCTCAACTAATCTGCCCTCACAAAATGTTTCAAAACCTCTAAGTTCAGGTACTTGAAAATATGCATTGGCAACGTTACCACTTTCATCTAAGAATATATGAATTTTTCCATGTCCTTCCAGTCGTGTAATTGGATCGATCACGATACTTTTATAATTACTCATTTATTGTTTCCTCCTTAAGAAAACAGACTTTCCTGCAGTAAATTCGTATATTGTACCTGCAAAATCTGGTGTTTCATCGATTATTTGTGCCATTTTTGCTTCATCTTTCTCATCAATGATAGACCCTAAAACGCTGATCATCTTAGCACCCATGTCTTCAACATTGGGAGCAGGGCCATAACATCCCCGACAAGGATAGTTTGTTTTTATACAGCGTGCTTCACAGCCTCCTCTCGTTGCAGGGCCTAGGCAAATAATTCCTTGTTCTAATAAGCACTTTTCAAAATCTATATTCATTATTTCCCATGTGCGTTTAAACTCTTTTACAGTATGTTTTTCTGGTTTTTCTCTTGGACATTCTTTACAAAGAGCAAATTCTTCTGCAATAACTGAACCTTTGGGAGGGAGTTCTCCTGTTAAGAACGCTGTCACTCCAGCTAAAATCCATTTCTTAGTAGGCGGGCAACCAGGTAAATAATAATCCACCGGAACTACTTCATCAAGGGGATAAACACCATCAAAGAAACTAGGAATTGTTACTTCACCTTCTTTGGTTTTATAAGAAGTCTGAGGATAAATCCCTTGGGGATTAACAGTGCTAGGAGTGGTTTTATAAACACGCTCAAATATGCTATTTTTACTCTTGAAGTTAGCGAGAGCTGGAACACCACCAAAGTTTGCACAGCTACCAAATGCTACTAAGAATTTGGATTTTTTCCGTAAGAGTTTAGCTACATGTACCGCCTCAGAATTTCTTATTCCTCCATTAAAAAAAGTGACATCAATTGAATTATCAGGCATAGATTCAACATCATGATATTTTGTATCAACTGCTACAGGCCAGAAAACAATATCAGCTTTTGCTGCTACATCAAGTACTGCTGCATCCAAGTCTAGGATTGCAATTTCACAGCCTCCGCATGAAGCTGCCCAGTAAAAGGCAATTTTTGCTTTTTCTTCACTCATCTTGATCACCATTACACCGTTATTTCAAATTCTTTCTCTTTAAGATGTTTGTCAAAATTAAGAGGGCCTAGTTTTCTTATGGTTTCTGTAAATTCTTCAAGAGTTTTCTGGTATTTATTCGCTTCTGATGCAGATATCCATTCAATACGAACCCTTTCTGGTTCAATACCAAATTCCTGTATCACTTTTTGTAATATTTTCATTCTCTTAAAGGCACTAAAATTCCCTTCATCATAATGACAGTCTCCGAGGTGACAACCACCAATTAGAACTCCATCTGCTCCTTTAGTAAAAGCGTCAAAAATGAAGCTCGGGTCAACACGGCCAGAACAAGGAACCCGAATTCCGATTACATTTGCTGAAACTGGAATACGAGATGTCCCTGCCAAATCTGCGGCAGCATGTGTGCACCACCGACAGTAAAAACCAATAATAGTTGGATTAAAACCATTTGTTTCTTCTGAACTCATTTTAAATCACCCTATCTGTTTAGCTGTTGAAATTATCCCTTCTATTTCGGATTTGATCGCTTCATCGGAATAGAATGCTTGATGAATAGCACTAGAGGGACATATAGAAGGACATAATCCACATCCTTTACATTTGGAAGCTGTGATTACTGCAACCTTCTTTTCAAGGTCTTCAGCAATCGCATCATAGGGGCAAACTGAAATACACATTTTACAATTTGAGCATAATTCTTCGTTTATTGAAGCAATCATGGGTTCAATTGCTACAAAACCCCGAGACATCATGCGCAATGCTCCTGCTGCTGCAGCAGCACCTTGAGCAACGGAATCAGGAATATCTTTAGGACCTTGACAGGTTCCAGCCAAAAATATTCCGTCAACTTGGGTGTCTACAGGAGCTAATTTTGGATGTAGTTCGCGGAAAAAGTCTTCAGCTCCACAACTAATTCCAAACATTTTTGCAACCTCTCTTGCATCAGAACGTGCAGTTAGTGCACTACTTAAAATAACTGCATCAACAGGAACATGCAGAGCTTTCTGAGTAAGAGAATCTTCAACTTGCACTATCAGTTTATCTTTATCCTGCAAAATTTTTGCTGGTTTACCTCTAATGAAAATAACGCCTTCTTTTTGTAATCGATCATAAAACTCTTCATAACCTTTACCAAACGCTCTAATATCGATGTAGAACTGGAAAATTCTAGCATCTATACGTTCCTTGATCAAATGGGCATATTTTAATGAATACATACAACAAACGCGACTACAATATGCATTATAGTTGTTGTCTCGTGATCCAACACAATGTATAATTCCCACCGTTTTTGGTGAAGTTTCAGTAAATTTGCCATCTTTTCTAAGTAACAGTCTTCCACCTGTTGGGCCAGAAGCATTAAGCATTGTTTCAACTTCTATAGCTTCAAAAATGTTTTCATATTCTCCATAATGGTATTGAAGAATATTTGAAGGATTATATGGTTCAAAACCAGTTGCTAAAATAACTGCTCCTGCTTCGACTTCTACGAATGTATCTTGCTGTTCATAATCAATGGCTCCTGTTGGACACTCTTTCTCACATATCCTGCATTTACCTCTCAAGAAGTATGTACAATTTTCTCTGTCAAGTACAGGATATTGGGGTACTGCTTGTGGAAAAGGTCGATAAATAGCTTTTCTATTTCCTAATCCCATGTAAAATTCGCTTGGAATTTTTTTGATTGGGCATTTCTCTTCACAAATACCACAACCTGTGCAAAGTTCTTCATTTACAGACTTAGCTTTCTTCCGAATCTTCACTATATATTGTCCTGGAACACCTGAAAAATCTTCTACGGTGCTATAAGTCATTAAAGTAATATTTGGATGTTGTCCTACCTCTACCATTTTTGGAGTGAGAATACAGGAAGCACAATCTAAAGTTGGAAATGTTTTATCAAATCGTGCCATCTGACCTCCTATTGATGGTTCACGTTCAACCAAAATTACTTCTTTGTCTGCATTTGCTAATTGAAGTGATGCTTCTATTCCAGCAATCCCACCTCCTACAACAACGACTCTTGGTGTTACAGATAATTTTTCTTCTTTTAAAGGTTCTTGGGTAATAACTCTCATAACAGCTGCTGCTAGAAGTTTTTTAGCTTTATTCAAACTTTTTTCTGCATCTTCAGTGACCCATGTGTTCATTTCACGTATATTTGCAATAGCTAACATGTATGGATTTAAGCCACTTTTCTCAATAGTTCCTCGAAAAGTTTTCTCATGCATACTGGGGGAACACGCTGCAACAACTACATGTGTGAGGTTATGATTGCTAATTGTTTCTTGGATAGAATTTTGTCCAACCTCACTGCAGGTATAAGTAGTATCCTTTACAGCTACAACGTTTGGAAGGGTCTCTGCAAATTTCTTCAAATCTTCAATTGAAATTTTTCCTGCAATATTTGTTCCACAATGACAGATAAATACTCCTATTCGTCCGTTTTCCATTTTTATCATCCCTTTTTATTTTTCCTAAAGAGCTCCTGCCACTATTTCGGCGATATCTTTAGTATCAATCTCTTGTTCATGATTTGTAACTTTCCGAGCATCCTCAAACATATTCAGACAGAAATAACACGCAGAGGCTAAGAGTGTGGCACCAGCATCGATTGCTTCATTAAGTCTTGGTATTGAGAGCCGTTCTTCAACTGTTGTTTCAGCCCAAATATTCCCACCACCTCCACCACAACATGTCGCTAATTTACGGTTATTCTTCATTTCCACTAGATTTAATCCAGGAATTGCTTTTAAAACCTTTCTTGGTTCGTCATAAATCTCATTATGTCTTCCTAGATAACATGCATCATGGTATGTCACTTTTGTCTCGGGCAGTGGCGTTGAAAATTCAATTTTTCCATCTTTAATGAGTTCATCTAATAATTGAGTATAATGATATACCTTCGAATGTGGTGGAATCTTATAGCGATTTTTAAAGAAATTATATGAATGTGGTGAAGTAGTAACAATAATTGATGGCTGAACTTCTGCAATTATTTTCTCATTTCTTTCCCTTTCGAAATCACTTAATAAAGATTCACCCATAAAATTAATGCAATTACCACATTCTCTTTCATCTTTACCTGCAATTCCAAAATCAAGTTTAGCATGTTTAAAGATTGCTGAGAGTGCTCGGGCTATTTTTTGTGATCTAGGATCATAGGAAGCAGTACATCCTACAAAATAAAGAATATCAGTTCCTTTTTTAGCTACCGGAACATCTAAATCTTTTGCCCAATCCGCTCGTTCTGCGGATCTTAGATTGAAAGGATTACCATACGTATAAAAAGATTGTAATGTTTGAGTGTAACTATAAGGGACCTTTTCACCTGCTTCGATTGCTTGAGCACGATATGCAATGAGAATATCGATGATTTTGACTTCTTTTGGACATAAACTTTGACAGGCTGCACACGTTGTACAACGCCAGAGTTTTTCTACCTCAGAGTGATCTAATTCAATCCCAATCTGTCCTAGGTGAATAAATTCTCTGGGATTAAACGAGGAGACCATGTTTATAGGGCAAATACCAGTGCATGTAGAGCACTGATAGCAATAATTGAGATTCTCCTGTGATAAACCGATAATCTTTTCACGAAATTCTAAATTGGGAACAATATACTTCGGAAATGTACTCATTCTAATCCACTTCTAAATGCCTTACTGTATTTTATTAAGAATAATTTGCCTCATTATTAACAGAAATGCTGGTAGCATCTTTATTAAAGTCATAACTTGATTTTAAATAGTGATTGTTCATGATGAGTCTATTTAAGTTGTGTTTGAGAAATTTACATGCCAGCATGACGGTTATTGTAGGGCCCTTCTTTATATTTTTAAAATTATTCCTTAACAATCGTCAAAAGTAGAGATACTTTATAATGAAATTATGAAAAATGATTGATTTGAATACTAAAATAATTCAGGAAATTTTTAAAGTTTTAAATTGAGTAAATAGAGAAAATATATAAATAATATTCCCTATATCATAAAAATTAATCTAATGTCATATTAATAGAATGAATTGTTTTTTAGTAAGAATCACTAGATTATTTGTTTCTAAAACTATCTAATGCTTGTATCATTTTAGTAATGATTATTTTTAACAATGAGGGGTATTATACTACTTTAATATAATTTACAGATATGAGTAATCTAGAATCTTGAATGAGAACCTAATTATTCAGTGAACATAAAAATGGAGTCTTTTTATCTTAATATAATTTTTATTATTATTCTTATAAAATAATTAAAACCTGACTCCTAAACGCTTTTATCTTATTTAAAATAATTGTATTTCAGATCAGAATCATATTCTAATGCCATAAAAACCTTGAATATATCTTTATACAGCCATGTTAAATCAAGATAAAGCTTTTTGCAGCAGTATAAATGTTTTGGAATATTTCAGATTAATTTCTTTCAAATGTACTACAGCTCTTTGTAATTTCAAAATTAAAATATTGTACTCTTGGATTTATCTGTTTAAATTAAAGGATATATTCAGTTCCTTTTATTCAAGCAATGAATCTTTAAAATTCACATTGACAAATCTAGATTTTTATGTTAATTGTTTTGATTTTACAAATTCTAATATTGATCCTTCTTACTTTCATTAGTTGATAAAAGAACCAAAATTAGCAATAAATTGAAGATAAAATATTGAAACAATGTAGAAAAAATAAAAGTAACTAGAGGAAGAATTTATGGAAAATAAAAAAGAAATAGTTGATAAACTACTTAAAAAAGCAAATGTACCTAATAAATTGTCAGAAGCTTGGCATCCTTTTTATAGAGGAAAAATTGAAGTTGTCTCGAAGGTCAAAATCGATAATTTTGATGATTTTGCCGTATGGTATACTCCTGGTGTAGCAAGGCCATGCAGAATTATCGAAGACGAGGTAAAAACAACAAAAAAATTTCGACCATATGCAGCCTATAACTTGACAAATAAGTGGAACAATGTTGCCGTTGTATCAGACGGAAGTAGAGTTCTAGGCTTAGGAGACATTGGCCCAGAAGCAGCTATGCCTGTAATGGAGGGGAAAGCTTTATTATTTAAATACTTAGGAGGAGTAGATGCTTTTCCAGTCTGTTTAGACTGTCATAGTGCCGAGGAAATAATTGCAGCTGTCAAATGGCTTCAACCTACATTTGGAGGCATTAATCTAGAAGATATCTCCCAACCAAAGTGTTTTAAAATACTAGATACTCTTCGTAAAGCTAGGGATGTACGAATTCCTGTATGGCATGATGATCAACAAGGAACAGCAACGATAATTCTTGCAGCACTATTTAATGCTCTAAAATATGTGAATAAAAAGTTAGACGAAAGTCTCTTTTCATTAGTTGGAGCAGGAGCAGCTAATATGGCACTTTCTAGAGTTATGGATGCTGCGGGTATACCAAAAAAGAATATTATTATGATCGATTCCAAGGGAATCTTAGAACCTAACAGAAAGGACATTGAAACTAAGAAAGATGAATATGACTTGAAATGGGATATGTGTATTAATTCAAATGGTGAAGGAAGAGTAGGGGATTTACCAACTGGTATGAAAGATGCTGATATCGTAATTGCAGCTAGTAAACCTGGACCAGGTACACTGAAACCAGAGTGGATACAAGGGATGAGTGACGATCCTATTGTTTTTGCATGTGCAAATCCAATTCCTGAAATCTGGCCATGGGAAGCTAAAGAAGCGGGGGCAATTATAGTAGCTACTGGTAGATCTGACTTTCCTAATCAAGTTAATAACAGCTTAGGTTTCCCAGGAATTTTTAGAGGCACACTAGATGTAATGGGTATTACTATTACAGATACTATGTGCATTGCTGCAGCCATGGAATTAGCTAAAACTGCAGAAGAAAAAGGATTGACTCCAGAATATATTGTACCAACCATGGATGACTGGGAGGTATTCCCACGAGAAGCAGTAGCAGTAGGACAACAATCCATAAAAGAAGATGGTGCAAGATTTAAAATAACTCGACAAGAAGCATTTGAACGGGCTGAAAGTCTGATTAAACGAGCACGGGATCAAACAAAATCATTAATGGATTTAGGTTACATACTAAAAGCTCCCCCAGTGGATCTAGAATAGCTGAAATACTCTAATAAAAAACAGAAAATATTGATGAAGATTGAGAGAGGAGGTGAGCTATTTATTTTATTCATTGAATATATAAAAGTATACTTTACAATGTAAATGTTCTTTCAAATAACCTTCATTTTCTATATTTTATGCTCGTTAATGGTTTTTTCAATAAAAAAGAAAATTCAGTACTTTTTTTGTCCTAAAATTGAAAGAGCTTTCACAGCACCTGCAATGATTGCTTCTGGTTTTGGGGGACAACCTGGAACTTTTATATCAGTTTCGACTAAATCAGTTACAGGAGCTCGAACAGAATATCCATCTTTTGCAAAAATACCCCCACTACATGCGCATGTACCAATTGCCACAATAACTTTAGGTTCAGGGACTTGACTGACAACCCTTAGAAAAGATTCTTTTAATTGGGCAGGAACTGTACCAGTAACTAATAGAATATCACTATGACGAGGATTATTCATTAACTTCATTCCAAAGCGTTCAATGTCATATCGAGGAGTAATACATGCAGCTACTTCAATATCGCATCCATTACAACCTCCACAAGGCATGTGATATACCCATGGAGATTTTTTTCTAGCCCAAGAAATAATACCATTCAAAAATCCCATTTTTTTTATATCCAAAAGCATCATAATTCATCTCAATGTCGAAGAGTAGCATAATCCTGTACTAATACAGATCCAGTTTGGCTGAATTGTTTGTTTAAAACAGAAACAAAGATAATTGCTATAAAAATCTGCAATACATTTAGAAGAAATGATATTCCTAAAGGAACATTTCCAAGTGAATTGATTACAATATGAGCACCATTTTGAATTGCTAGAAGTCCGATTCCTGTTTTAAAAAGATTATTCTCTGTAATCACTAAAGCAAAACCGAGAATGAGAACCATAATACCTAATGCTAATAGTGAAATTTCGATAGGTGAGGTTAGAACAGTAGGAAGAAAATTTAAGACAACAAAATAACTTGTCCCAAGGGTGATCAGAAAGATCTCATATACTATCATAGAAGAATAAATCTTTTTTGTAGGTTCATTGGTAGTCTTATGAATTGCTAACAATAAAATAGAAGAAGATATGAGAATTGAAAGAACTGTCAAAATATTAGATATTATATGAGAACTGATAATCAAATTAGAATCTTCAGTCTCAATACTTAAGTATAAATTTGATAATAATAAAGAAATAATTAACCAAAAGAGACTATTTGTTGGTCGTTTAGCTTGATAAGATAAGACTATTGGAATACTAATAATAACTGCTAAAAATAGGTTAAATTCTAAAAATGGCATTAATATCACCTAGTATAATTTTTTTACATGCAAACCTAACTCTTTTGCGTTTATTTTACGACATTTGGGGCAAATAATACGAGCAATAGCGAATTCATTAAGAATTATCGCCTTTCGGGCTTCATCAATAATAGAAGCCTCTTCTAGATTCTGTTGTATCCAATTCAGATGTTTCACTGTAGTAAATGGATCTTGACATTCTGTACATATTTGCATATCAAGTTCTATTAATAATTCAGAAGTATTGGAATTAGCAGGAGAGCTCATATCATAAATCTGACTTAGAGTTAATGATTCTGTGGGACAAATTTTCACACATTCTTCGCAAAAAATACAAAATCCAGGATCATAAAATATCTGTTTCTTAGTCTCTTCTAGAATATGTGAATAAGCAAATGAAGGACAAACTTGTAAACAGGCACCACAACCAATACAAGTATCTTGGTTTAGTTGAATTTTTCCTTTGAATCCTTCGGGTAAATGATCAGGTGAACCAACTGGGAATTTTGTTGTAATTGGATTTATAAATGCTTTAAAGACCTCTAATACTGTTTTAATGTTTGGCATTCATTTTTCTCCAGTAATCAATAATTTTCAATTAAACTGTTGTAGTAAGCAATATTATTACAGGATCAACTAGAGCAAGAATAACAACACTTGAAAGAATTATTTTAAATGCTTGGTCTATCCGAAATCGTGCACTAATTGCTTCTATAAAGCTAATGACAAAAATTATGCAAAAGCTTTTGATAAGAAATATAATAACATTAAATGGAGCTGGAAGGCCACCTCCTCCGCCTAAAAATACTAGGGTTACAATTCCAGATAAAGCAAACCACATTATATATTTTGTAATCGTAACTATGCCTAAAAGGGTTCCACTATATTCTGTAAGTGGACCATCAATAATTTCCTGACGAGCTTCTACCATATCAAATGGTCGTACACCAAGTTTTACTATCAAACATAATAAAATCGCTGCTGCAGCAAAGGGAAATCGAAAAATAAACCAACTTGAAAGCGTCTGAACTTCTTCAAGTGTAGAAAAATTGAAAGCTCCAACTATCCCTTCTTGTATAAGAGATAAGCTAGGTGTTAATAGAGCTATTGCTAATGGAAGTTCTACAGCAATTATCATCGATCCTTCACGGCTTGCACCAATAGATGCAAATGGATTTCCTGAAGCTGTACCGCCTATAATTAATCCAATAGCAGGAAATAACAAGAATGTGATTACAAGTACAAGATCTCCATATTCTAATAATTCTCCTAAACCACTCAAATATGATTCACCTAAAATCCTTATAGGAAAAAGTAAACAAATCAAAAAGGCTCCAGTTAAAGCGATCAAAGGTCCTAAATAGAAATAAAAACGATTTGCTGTTACAGGTACAATTTGTTCTTTAGCAAAAAGCTTTAGAAGATCACTCCACGATTGTGTAAAAGGAGGTCCACGGCGAGATTGAAATCTAGCAATAGTTTTTCTATTGAACCAAGACATTACTCCTCCAAAGAAAATAGCTCCCAATAAGCCCGGAAAAACAAATATATCGAAGATTAGGAAGAAAATATCCACAATAAGATTCAATAGTTCGCTCATGGCAAAAACCTTCTATAATTTCACCTTTTTTTCGGCAATTTCTCTAAATGTAAGGTGTTTTATCCTTTTTTTTCTGATATCTTTAATTGTAATCAATCGATCAGTGCAGGAAAAGCACGGATCAATGCTTCCAAAAATTATTGGTGCATCAGCAATACTGTACCCTTGCAACATTGAAGGAAGGGCCGAATTGTTAATTAAGGAAGGAGTTCTGATTCTTACTCTTTCAGGGAAAACTGTTTCATTAGTAATAACATGATATAATAATTCTCCACGTGGAGCTTCAGATTTAAAAATTGCTTCACAACCACTCTTCAAGGATGGGACAGTCTCTATGCATATCTCCTTGTCTGATGCTTCCTGAAGTAGAATTAGGCATTGATCTATCATTGAAACACTTTCAAGAAGTTCATGTACACGAACAATCAATCGTGCTAACGTATCTCCTTCATTCTGACTACAGACATTCCAATTAATATCATTATATGCCAAAGTAGGACTATCTCTTCTCGAATCAATCTCAACTCCAGAAGCTCGAGCAACTGGTCCTACAACGCCGAGTTTATGAGCTTCTGAAGAAGTAATAACACCAATATTTTTTACCCGACCTTCTAATATTCTATCCGTTAGAGCCTGTGTTGCTAGATTTTCAGCTACCTTCTGTACATCTTTTGTAAATTTTTGAATTTTTGGAATCAAATCATTTGGAATATCCCGTCTTACTCCACCAATCTTTTGCATTCCATAATTGACTCTATTACCAGAAATTAATTCCAGCAAATCCATAACAATCTCACGATCACGCCAGGCATGCATAAAAAGAGTTTCAAATCCAATTAAATCAGCTGCAACCCCAATCCATAATAAATGTGAGTGTAACCGTTCTAATTCAGCCATAATAGTCCGAATATACCGTGCACGATCTGGGATCTCGGATTCAATGCCTAAAATTCGTTCAATGCAACCTGTATAAGTAATTGTATGATGATTACTACAAATCCCACAAACACGTTCAGCCAAGAATATATTACGATTATAATTTCTTTTTTCCATTATGAATTGAATACTACGATGGCAAAATCCCACTTTAATGTTAGCATCCAAGATTTTTTCCCCATCCACTTCCAAAGTCAAGAATGTAGGTTCAATTAAAGCTGGGTGAAAAGGACCAATTGGGATGGTTAAATTCCTTTTATATATTGAGTGTGGAATTTTTATTGAATTTTGATCCAAATTATCTTTCATTTTTATCACTTCAGGTAGTTTTAGGCCATTCGTAAGGGAGAATTAATCTATAAGGTGCAGGATGACCAATGAATTGCACTCCTATCATTTCGCTAATTTCACGTTCAAAAAAATTGGCTGCTGGAACGAAAGGAGTAATTGATTGAATTTCAGAATTATCTGCTGAAATCCAAGTTCTTAATTCCACTATAAAATTCTTCTCTATGGCTTCTAATGAAAAAATATACATTAATTCAATTTTGTTAAATTGAATTCTAGAAGCATTGATTGTTAGTATTCGCGCTTTTTTCTTTTCAACCAAAAAGGATGAAATATGTGTTATCCCAGATGCTTCTATTTCTATTGCATGCTGATGAGATTGAATCAGCCAATGATTTATAAAATGTACTTGACATTCACCCTTAATCTCTTCAATTGCCTTATCAGTCTTATCATTCACTTTTATATCATCTCATGCAATAAAAATTATAATTGAAAGAATTATTAATGCTCCAGCTGTAATATACCAAAGATATGAAGTTAGCCGTCCTGTATGCAATCTTTTAAAAAATTCTAATATAGGTCGAGAAGCATATTCAAATGGAGTATGTGGTACGTATATTTTACTTAAGGACAAATATGGAGGATCATAAAAACCCCCTGTAAAGGGAAGGTTAGCAGATGAAGATTTTGTTATGGTTTCATAACTAGGATATTCTTTTATGGTTGGTTTTCGTCCTGAAATTCGATATAACAGGGCTCCAAATATTAATCCAATAATTATTAAAATCGCTACCGATATAGGGGAATAAATTCCTGTAGTAGTTTCTTGAATGAGTATATTAGGCCACGCACTAATAACTAATTCTTCCCCAGGTAAAAAGACAGATATACCAGGACTAACAAAATTATTGATTATAAAATCAGGAATTACGCCAACAATTAGACAACCAACTGAGAGAACAATCATTGGGGTAATCATGGATTTTGGTGACTCTCGTATCTCATCAAAGGGAGGAAGGTCTAAATTTGGATTTATTCCAAAGAAAACAGAGCTCAATAACTTCAGAAATAGCACTAAGGTTAAAGCAGAAACTAGAATCGCAACCAGTGCAAATTCAGGATGATTTGCTTCAAAAAAAGCTTCATAAAGAAGTCGTTTACTAGTATAACCTCCAAAAGGAGGAATACCTGAAATACTAAGGCTTCCCACAACCATTGCCATAGTTGTAAGTGGCATTCTAGCAGCAATTGATCCTAATTTATCGATATCACGAGCTCCAGTTGAATGTTCTACGCTTCCAGCACCTAAGAAAAGCAACCCCTTAGCAATGGAGTGACTAAGTATATGATATAATGCAGCAGCTATCCCAAATGCTGTTCCTAAAGAGAAACCAATCAAGATATAACCAATTTGTGAAACATTACAATAGGCAAGCATACGTTTCAGATCATTTTGTGCTAGCGCCATAATGTTTCCAATTACCATTGTTAATACTCCGACACCAGCAAAAATGTAACCAATTTCTATAAAACTTACTTGTGAGAGATTAATATTCATTGAAGTAAGAATTTTGTAAAGAGTAATAAATATTGTATATTCTGCAACAACTATTTTTCCAGCTGATAATAGAACACTTGTTGTAACTGGTGCTTCTGAATGAGCATCTGGAAGCCAAAAATGAAATGGGAATGCTGCAGCTTTAGTTGAAAAACCAATAAAAAGTAGACTGATTGCAATTTTCATCTCAAACAGTGAGGTCGTATGATTCCAGTTGATTTCGCTTAATATTAATGTTCCAGTAATATTATATACAATAAATATCCCTAATATCGTAAATGCTGCTGTAAACATTGTAATAATTAAATATTTCATCGTAGCTTCCTTAGCTTCTGGCCGTCTTCCAAAACTAACTAAGATAGCAGAAGAAATAGTTGTTATTTCCATAAAAACAAACATCCAAATCAAATTCTCAGATAGAACTAGGAAAACCATAGATGTGATGAAAATTAGGCTGAAGAAATAATGTTTACCAACTTGGTCTTTCTGATACGAATAAGAAAAAATTGTTGTTAAGAATCCTAAAAAAATTGGAATAAAGGCGATATAAAGGGCAATTGGATGGAAATTGAGTACTAAAGGGAGATCATAAATTGGAATTATTATTTTGTATGATTTGTCAAAATTTATTATTAAATAGCAGATAATGCCTAACATAATTAGTGATGTAAAACTAGCCCAAATATTAGTTAGTTTTTTAGATATTTTTGCTAATGGCAATATTATTACTGACGCAACAATAGGAATAATGAAAATTAAAATTCCCAGTAATTCTATTACTGAGTCTGACATATTTAGATCACCTTTGAACTTTTATACGATGTTCTTCTAGCCCAATAGTCTCCTCACTAAAACCAAAGGCTAATGCTAACAATTCGGTTATATACAAAATTGGTAGGTCATAAGTCTCTTTATTTCGTTTCAAAAGTACTTGTGCAACTTCTAACTGCCTGAAACATGCTGGACAAGAAACTACAATAATATCAGCTTCACTTGATTTAATACTAACTAATTTATTTCTCGCACGTTCTGTAATAGACCAATCTTGATCGCAATAAAGAGCTGGAGTACCACAACACATTTTTTCAAGACCATATCTTATAATCTGTGCCCCTGTTGCTCGAACAACTTCATCAAAATAATCAGTAAAGTTATTTTCTTGTAACCGACATCCATAATGACATGCTACTTTGAAATTAGAAAGAGGAAAACTAACAGCATTTTTAATACGATTAATCCCTACTTTTTCCGATAAAAATGCAACTATTGGATATAATTGAATATTTCGTTTAAAACTTAACCTTGAGGTTTTTAATTCTTCATTTACACGATTAAATTCTTGGTCATCCTGTAAAATGTGAAATGCATGCTCTAAGCTATGATAACAACCATTACAGAAAGCTACCATATCTTTGATTCCGTTATTTTCAGCTAAGGCAAAGTTAATACTTGAAATTAAAAGGGCTACACTAGGATCTAACCGACGAGTTAAGTCATTTTCAGGGCAACAAATTGCTCCTTCTATCTCTCTTACTTCTAAATTGAGTTTTTCAAATATTAATCGGGCTGATTTTTCAACGAAAGGTAGATTTGTTGGAATGTTGCATCCCCAGAAAGCATTGAATTCGGTAACTTTTTCCATTATTCTTCACCAACGAGTTTTGTGAGATGTTTCCCTTTTAATGCTTCTGAAATGAAAATATTACTATCTTTCCTTTCTGGGAGGTTAAGTTTTTCTCGTTTTTGTGTTATTCTCTTACTAGAAGTAACAAGATATCCTGTTTGTACTAAAGATTTAGCATTGGCAACCATAGATTCTGGAATGTAATTCAATTTAGATACAGAACGAAGTGGATAGAGAGGAACATTATCTTTCTTGGAAAAATCATCAATCTTCTTCACTATTTCTTTTCTCCATGGTACTTCTTGCTGCAATTCGTGGAATGAAAACTATCGCCTTTACAGAACAAACATCAACGCATTGCGGCTCACCATCACATAAATCGCATTTATGACTGAGATGAGCTTCAGAGTCAAACCAAGCAACACTTAAAGAGCAAGCAAATGTGCAGCTACGACAACCAATGCATTTCAGTTCATTTAGAAAAACACGGCCATCAAGTTCTTTTTGGATAGCTCCAGTTGGGCAAACGATTTGACATGGAGCAGGATCACAATGTATACAGTGAGCTGCAGAAAAATCTAAAGATGAACTCATTTCCCCTTCCTTAAAAATCACTTTTGTATTGATTGTTAAATTACTAAGTTCGAAATTTAATTGGTTATGATGTCGTAATGAACAGGCTATTTCACAATAACGGCATCCTGTACATTTACTCTCATCATAGAATAACACATTGTCATCCATAGAGGGAGACACCATTTGTTAACCACTAAATCTAAGAATCTATTGCGTGATAATTGTTAAATTCTAATTAAAAGTTTTTTGATCCCATAAATTAATTATTTTATAGTATTATTATATGAAAAATAATAGAAATTTCATTCTGAATGGTTAATTTCGATCCTAAAGGAAAAGAAAGATATTTAGCAATAAAAAGAGATTTTTGAGAGAAATTATAAATAAGAACTGTTATTTTATGTAGAAATAATGAAATCTCTAAAAAAATTAAAGATATTTTTACTGGAAGCTCGTAATCAAAAATTAGCAATACTTTGTGTAGGTAATGTTCTTAAG
The DNA here is from genome assembly GCF_975850365.1 of Candidatus Hodarchaeum mangrovi. Taxonomy (NCBI): domain Archaea; kingdom Promethearchaeati; phylum Candidatus Hodarchaeota; class Candidatus Hodarchaeia; order Candidatus Hodarchaeales; family Candidatus Hodarchaeaceae; genus Candidatus Hodarchaeum; species Candidatus Hodarchaeum mangrovi. Next base: position 22,912 of record NZ_CDLCQJ010000007.1, read on the forward strand.
GGAGATGATGGTATTGGTCCCTTGATTGCAGAAAGAATTAATAAATTTATATCCCCTGAAATTCTTTTATTTGATGCAGGATCCCAACCTGAGAATTTTATTTCTGTTCTTAGAAAAAAAGAGGTTTCACATTGCTTAATTATTGATGCAGTGGAATTTAAAGGAAAACCTGGTGATATTAACCTTTTTGATTTCCATAATCTTGAAGATAATGGTATTATTTTATCAACACATTTCCTTTCTATGAAAACATTAATTACTATTATAGCTCGTGACTCTAATATCAAATTTCAAATTTTGGGTATTCAACCATTGACAATGGAATTTGGTGAGCAACTTTCAGCTCCTGTAAAGAATGCAGCTGAGCAGATAATTGAAGAATTTGAAAAATTTCTTACCTAATTATTTCCGTATGAGTTACAATGATTTAACCTAGTAAAAGTTCTGATGCTCTTTCCTGAATTTTAAAATACATATATTCCTTGAAAAGACTATATTCAAGGAAAAATTCAAAGGGTTTGGATACATTGCTGAAAAAAATATCAAAATTCATTTTTTGGATATTGATTTATTAATTTCAATTAGAACCTGCATTGCTGCTGCACTTGCTTGAGCGAGAGAATATTGTGTGTCTTTTGGTCCAGAAGCGTTTCCAACCACAAAAATTCTTCTCTGTCCAATTGCTGAAACATCATCTTCCCCATTAACCAAAAGATAACCTGATTTATCATCAGTTTTAAGACCAAGAGTTTGAGCTAACTCATAACTCTCCCTTGCTGGCTCTGCACCTATAGAAAGAATGATCATATCAGTTTTATGTTGTAAAAATTCACGACTAATAGTATTTTCAACTTCGACAATTAAATTACCCGTTTCTAATTCTTCACGAACCACTGAAGGTTTTCCTCGAATAAACTTTACCCCTGAGGCACGAGCTTCTTGATAAAGATATTCATAGTTAGAAAAGGTTCTCATATCCATATACAAGATAGTGATCGCAATACTAGGGTCAATATTTTTGATCCTATTAGCAATGTGGACAGCATAAGTACAGCAAAATGAGGAACAATATTCATTAGTCTTTTTGTCCCTTGAACCAATACATTGAATGAACGTAATACTACTAGGTTTCTTCTGGTCAGATGGTCGGATAATATTTTGGTTATTACCTATTATTTCGAGAAAATCTAGGGATGTTATGACATTTTTATATATTCCATAACCATATTTCGGGATTTTTGAGGCATCAAAGGGTTCAAATCCTGTAGCTATAATTAATGCTTCAACTTCAACTGTTATATCACCAGGAACTAAAGTGACTTTGAAGGTATTATTCTCTTGTATTATAGATTTTATGTGGGTTTGGGTATGAATACTGACATTATCAAGATTTTCTAAAATCTGGATATATTCATTTAATATATCTACTGCATTAGTATTATATGGAAAGGTCTTTCCTAGTTTTCCGAATACTCCTCCAAGTTTAGCAGAACGCTCAACAAGAATTGTTTCGGCCCCCATATGACCAAGATCGGTGGCAGCTTTTATTCCACTAATTCCTCCTCCAATAACAAGTACTTTACTCGCCATTTTCTTCACATTGAGTTACTTATTAATTTTTAAAGGTCCTAATTCTTTAATCTTTTGAGTAAATTCAGTCATAATGTGAGCAAAACGTTTTCCTTCACTAGCTGATATCCATTCTAATCGAAACCGCTCAATTTCCCAACCAAGTAATTTTAATGCCTCAACCATTTTTTCAATACGCTCTTTAGCTCTTAAATTGCCTTCTAAGTAATGGCAATCGCCTGGATGACACCCTGCAACTATTACACCATCAGCTCCTTTTAGGAATGCTTTTAGTACAAAAGCTGGATCAACACGACCAGAACACATTACTCTGACAATACGAATATTACTTGGATAAGGAAGTCTTGATACACCTGCAAGGTCAGCTCCAGCATAGGAGCACCAATTACAGGCAAAAACAATTATTGTTGGTTCAAAATTCTCATTTTTTATGGTCTCAGCCTGTGTCATTCTTTCATATCCTTTTGATTTTTTAAGGAACTTCAGTATTCGGTACTTCGACCTCTAATCGTCTATTAATTTCAGATTTAGTAAGGATTGCTTCAACTTGTGTGTTTATAGTCTTATCAGGAAAATGTTTTATTGAAATAGCAGAAACGGGGCAAGTTACTACACAAATTCCGCATCCTTTGCATACTGCTTCATTAACAAAAGCTTTGATTGTTCTTATTGACTTCGTTTCTAACATTATGCTTTTAATTTCTAATTCGATAGCTTTATATGGACAAACTTCCTCACATCGTCCACAACCTCTGCAAAGTTCTTGATTAATCTCTGAAATTGCTCCTTCAGAGAGAATATATCCTTTTGCAAGTAATGCCATTACTCGAACTGCAGCTCCACTCCCTTGAAATATACTCTCAGATGTAAATTTAGGGAAATGTGCTGCTCCTGCTAGAAAAATTCCGTCTGTTGCAAAATCTAGTGGTCGTAATTTTACATGAGCTTCTAGAAAAAAGCTATCAGATCCACGAGGTACTTTAAACATTTGACTTATTTCTTCATTTGGGTTAGGAATTAGTGGAACACTTAGTATTACCAAATCTGGTTTTATTCGAAGATTTACCCCCAACATTTCATCAAATACCTGTACAATTCCATCTTTACTAACAGTTGGTTTCGTTTCATCAGTATATCGGATAAATATTGTACCTAATTGTCTTGTTTCCAGATATAATTCCTCTAAATCACCATATGTCCTGATATCTTTATAAAGAATAAATACATTGGCATTAGGATTGCGTTCTTTTATTCGAATGCTATTTTTAATGGCTACGGTACAACAAATTCTAGAACAATAGGTTCTTGGAGCTTCTTCTTCACGGGATCCGACACATTGAATCATGACAACGGTTTGAGGGTCAAACTCATCAAAACGTTCTTCAAATTCTCTTTGAGTAAGAATATTAGTCTTCTCCCCATAATTGTAATATCCATTAGGAATAAATGGTTGGGCTCCTGTAGCAATTATAACTGCACCAAAATCTATTTCTTGTCCTTTAACAAATCCTTTAAAATTTCCTACTGCTCCTTTAAGGTCTTTAATTTCAGCATTGGTGAATACTGTTATATTAGATTCATTTTTTATCTGGTTTTTTAGATCCTCAACGATTTCTTTTCCCTTGAGTTTATTATGCAGTTCAGGAATCTTTAGTAATTGTCCTCCTAGTTCATCTTCTTTTTCTATTAAATAAACTGGATATCCTGCCCTTGAGAGATCCAAGGCACTGGTCATTCCGGCACAACCTCCACCAATGACTACAGCTTTTTTAATAATAGGAATTCTTTCTTTAAAAAGAGGTTCAAGCCGACAAGCACGTGTAATAGCACCACGAACTAAATCTTTAGCTTTTTCATTTGCTTTTAATTCTTCATGAGGATGTACCCAAGAGACATGTTCTCTTAAGTTAACAAGGTCAAATAAGAACTCATTTAGACCCACTTCACGGAGTGTACTTCTAAATAATGGTTCATGTGTACGTGGTGTACACGATGCAACTATTATTCGGTTTAGCTTGTGTTCTTTAATAGCATCTTTTATTACGACTTGTGTATCGGCTGCACAAGCGTACATGGGATCGGCAGAAAATACAACATTAGGAAATGTCTTTGCATATTCTGCAAGTTTTTTACAATCTATAACTGAGGCAATATTGTGTCCACAATGACATATTAATACACCAATTCTTGGATCATCAGTTGGTTCGACTTTTATAGGGCTTGGAATTTTAACCTTCTCAACTTCGGTATCTCTAACATTTTTTAGCAGAATTGAAGCTTTTGCTGCAGCACCACTAGCTTGTGCAACAGTATCAGGAATATCTTTTGGACTTGAGGCTACTCCACATACATAGATTCCTGATTGATTAGTTTCAACTGGTTTTAATGGATCTGTTTTTATAAATCCATTTTCATTTATGTCTAAGCCTAAGCAGTTTTTCAAAAACACTGAATGAGGTGAAGGATCTAATCCAGTAGATAAAACTACCATGTCCATTTCTTCATATGAAACTGCTATTTCACCCTTATAATCTTCATATTTTATAATTAAATTATGATTTTGTGCATTTTCTTGAACTTCACTGATTCGTGATTTAACAAAGTTTATGTTAAATTCATTTATTGCTCGTTTGTAGAATTCCTCAAATCCCTTGCCAAATGCACGGATATCCATATAGTAGATGTATACATCTACAGTTGGATCATGTTCTTTTACCATTATCGCCTCTTTTATTGCATACATACAACAAGCAGCTGAACAATAATTTCTATCTATAGCTGGATTACGAGAACCAACACACTGTAAAAATGCTATCTTTTTAGGATGTTTTTGGTCTGAAGGTCTTAAAACTTCTCCACTAGTTGGTCCTGAGGCGTTGAGAAGTCTTTCAAACTGTAATGTTGTCACAATATTAGGAAATTGATTAAAATGTATACTGCTTATTTTTTTGGCATCAAAAGGATCAAAACCAGTTGTTACAATTACTGCTCCCACGTTTATTTCTTTTTCTTCGTCTTTTTGTTCATAATCGATTGCTCCAGGTCCACAATGTTTTTTACAAAGACCACATTTTCCTTCTTGGATGTAACGACATGTTTCAGGAATGAGGTAAGCTATTTTTGGAACAGCTTGTGGGAATGGTATTGACACATTTTTTCGTCCAGGTCTATCTCTACCTCTCTTGTCTTTTTTCATAAGGCTGGCATTAAATTCATCATCTATCCAAACTGGACAGTTTTCTTCACAATCACCACAAGCTGTACATTTTTCCTCATTAACATAACGTGTTTTTTTAAGATATTTAAGTTTAAAATTACCTGCTGAACCTGAAAGACTATTTATTTCGCAATAAGTTAAGAGTTTGATGTTTGGATGGCGTTGAACATCAACTAGTTTTGGCCCAAGGATGCACATGGCACAATCGAGAGTTGGGAATGTTTTATCAAGCTGCACCATTCTCCCTCCTATTGAAGGATTACTTTCTATTAAATAAACTAAAAATCCTTGATCAGCTAAATCTAAAGATGCTTGAATTCCCGCAATTCCTCCGCCTAATACTGCTACTGATCCTAATATATCTATATTCATTTCTATCCTCTCAAATGTAACTTAGAACTGGTGTGTTCGTCGACCAACATTCCAATTTCTTTCACTTTTATCTGAAAATTATGTTGTGGTTTTTTATCTTCTAATACACAGTTTAAATGGGCATAACATTTCGTACAACCTACTGAAAGGGTTCCTTCAGTTCCAACAGCGTTTGTTGCTTCTTCTAACTTACGTAACATTATTGCCCGTGATTGATCATCACATTTAAGCCACGCAGACACTCCACAACAGTTTGAATTTTCTCTATTATCAGCCAGCTCGACTAAGGTTTTGTTTATGTTCTTTAATATAGTTCTCGGACTTTCATATTCTTTCATAAAACGTCCTAGACGACAAGCATCGTGATAAGTTAAGGAAATATTAGCTTCCTTGAACTCCAGTTTTTCTTTATGTTTATTTATGAATTGCGAGATATGTAGAATTTCAACGTCTCTGAGATCATAAATTTTATTAAAAGTATAATAGCACTCAGCGCAGGAAACCACAAGAGTTTTAATTCTAGAGTTTTTGATTATTTGAGTATTAAATTTAAGTAATTTTTCAAAAGTTTTATTATCACCTGTCCAATAAGCATCATGGCCACAGCATTTCAATGACAGAAGATTGGGGCTAATTCCAACCTTATTAATGATATTAATTGCGCTTTGTCCTATTTGGTGAAATTCTGTCTTTTTCAAATCTAAAAACTTATCAAAAAGATCAATACACCCTGGAAAATATGCAATAGTAGAATTAGAATCAAAATTTCCTTCAAATTCATATTTCATACCTGTCTCAGTCATTTGAGTCATAAAAATCTGTAAAATATTGAAGATATTATGATGAGCGAAGTTTTCTTCGGCTATTATGGTTTTCGCTCGACTTTCACGGATGAA
>NZ_CDLCQJ010000008.1:0-71863 GCF_975850365.1 Candidatus Hodarchaeum mangrovi
GGTTCAGGTGCTCAAACTGTAGATATAGATTTAAATGACCCAATGGTGTTAGCGAGTTTGACAGCTGCTGCTGAGAAAGCTCAAGAACTATTCAAAAGATCTGCTTTAGCTTTCGATCAAGTTCAAGGAAATTTCCTTGCTTCACTGCTTATTGATGCACTCTTCCCTGAAGGAACCACTTATGGTGGTTTAAACATGCAACAACTCCCTTTAATCCTAGATATTTCAGAAATTCTTGCTGATATTTCAAAGGAATTACCTTATCTGTTGCTAGGATTCAACGCTTTTGTTAATGGCTTTAATAAGACTTTTTCTATTTTAGGAGATTCTGATATTGGTGGGGGAACAGGTGGTTCTTTAACCTCTACTTATAATCCCGAATACCAACTAGGTTTAGGTAATCTTTCAACTGCTATCAATTATTTCAATCTCTCACAAGCTGGAGTATTAAGTGCATTAGATACTGCAAGAAGCATATTTAATCAGGTTGTTACTGAAGATGCCGGAACTCTCAGTATGATCGGAGAAATATTAGATGAATTAGGGGTTGGATATGGTGTCATTCTTGAAGTTGCAAATGGTGCTATTTATTTCTTGAATGCAACCTATAAAACTACCTTGGCCATAGGAGACCTTGGTGATAGTGATTTTAAAAGCGCTCATACATGGATGGATGGAGCAGCTGGAGATCTTGGCCTAGCAAACACAACAATGAATGCAATTGACACTTCTGGATTAAATCCTGATTCACCAATTCCTTTCTGGGGTATTGTAGAAATCATTAAAGATATGACTAAACTTCTTACTTGGTTTACATTAGCTGCTGCAAATAGTACACAAGCATATACATATATCAAAGATGTCTTAGTTGAGATTAATGAACTGAATTTCAGTTCAAGCGAAATTCTTACATATGATTTTGGTCCATTATCAACAAATGTATCGATAGCAGATTCAAGTTATCAAGCAGCTGGGGATAATATTGAACAGGCGACTTCTCTTAGTGCTACCTTATCAGAAAAGAATTATGGTGCCATGGCAGATGGTTCCCTTAGTTCTATGCTTGAAGATTTTACATCAATGTTAAGCCAGTTTAGTGGTAACATAACAGCGATAGGATACTTGATAACAGCTCTTGCTGAAACGGTATATTCAGTAGAATCTTTTACTACAGGATTTGCATTATTTAACCAATCATACACTGAAGCACGATTCAATGCAAATATAACAGCAGACAACGAAACTCACGAATATGACTTATTTTTTACTTATTTCGCTTCAGATATACGAGTTAATCAATCAGAAGAGATGATGACCTTTTCTAAAGCAAACGCGTCCAATGCTTGGTCAGCTGTAGGTTCAGCAGAATTTATTTCTAATACAGTGAAAACAAAATGGCAAAGAAACCTTTATTACCCTTCACCTCCAGCAGATCCAGAGCCAAATGCGAATCCAAAATCAATAGCTGGACTTGCACATGGTATCTATATTAGTATTGCAGCATTAAAGGCAGCTGCGAACCTTGTAGAAGCAGGTGGATATGCAAGTTTAATCCAAGATTTTTTTGAATATATGGATTCCATAGATTTAGTAGATATATTCAGTTGAGGATCTTAATTCCCTCTCTTTTTCTTTTTTATAAAGCTAAAAATCGGTATATCGGTCGTAATAAGGGAGTAAAAGGTAGTAAAAATTTCATTTTTGGTGTTAAAAACATTATTTCGATTACTTGATATATAAAAGCGTGTGTGTCTGGTACTACAAATACAAGAGTTTGATGATCATCTTTTAATGTCATCTTCCACCGTTTAGCTACCTTTTTTGCCAAATGACTATTATAATATGAAATTTCTATGTTTAAAGGATGGTCAAATTGAAAAAGCTGAAATTTTGTCCTGTTTTCAACTGTTAATCTAGCCTTTTTTGTGAGTAACTGGTTTTCAATATCTATAATTTTTGTAAAATCCTCATTTGGAATTTTTTTTTGGATCTGCACAGCAATTACCCATGGTAAGCTTTCCTTAACCTGCTTAATTGCTATATTTTCCCCAGAAACAAAACCGATCGGATAAGCGGGTGAAATTTTTTCTGTTATCAACGATGCTGTAAATTCAACCTCAGTAACAGGTTTTCCATTTATTATTACCTTGGAAAACTCAAGGCATTGTGTGTGAGGCTGAAAACCTTCTTCCCCAGAGCGTGCATGAATCCCGACCATAAATGCTAAATCAAAATTTCTTAAGTCTCCAAACCACATTATTGGTTTATGGTATGGACCCCCAATATAATGAACTGTTTTTGGAAGGTTTTTGCGATGAATATTATATCCTTGATTATGAAGATCTCTCACAACAATTTTAGCATTTTTATCAGCAGAATAAATTCCTTTGATCACTGCATTAACATTATTAGTTAAATTTATTTTAGCTTCATACCATTGCTTAGTCCCTGTGGAGCATTGTTGTTGATTATATATTCCAGATGCTCCCTCCAAATCAATCATAAGTAGATAGCGCATTTTTGTATTATTAGTCAACAGGATTTTGCAACCATTTTTCAGCATCTAAAGCTGCTTGACATCCTTGACCAGCTGCTGTAATTGCTTGACGATATCTAAAATCTACAACATCTCCGGCAGCAAAGATTCCGGGTATACTTGTCATAGTATGCTTAATATGCTTTATATAACCATTATTCAATTCGATTTTTCCTTCAAATAATTGTGTTTGAGGGATATGACCAATTGCTATTAATAAACCACCTAAGGGAATTTCATACTCCATATCATTAAAGTTATCTTTTACTAATATACCAGTTAACCGTTCTTCACCCAAAATTCTAGTTACAACTGTATTATAAATTATTTCTATTTTAGAATTTTCAAAAGCTCTTTTCTGAAGAAGTTTATTTGCACGTATTTTCTCTTTGGATCCACGGTATATTATCTTAACATTAGTCGCATATTTTGATAAAAATAAAGCTTCTTCAAATGCAGCATCTCCTGCTCCGATCACTGCAGCTTCTACATCTTTGAAAAAAGGCGCGTCGCAAGTAGCACAATAGGATAAACCTCTTCCACTTAATTTAGCCTCTGAATCTAATCCAAGTCTTTTGGGTTCAGCACCTGTAGCTATAATTACTGACTTGGAATGAAATTGTTGTGTTTCTGTCAATAGAATAAAAGGGTGTTGGTTAAAATTAACATCAAACACATTTTCCTCTATAAATATCGCCCCAAGTCTTTGTGCTTGCAACCTCATACCTGCAATTAAGTTGGGTCCTTGAATGCTATCGGGAAATCCTGGAAAGTTCTCGACTTCTGTGGTCGTCATAAGTTGACCACCTGCTTCCACTCCAGTAATAACGAGTGGATGAAGTTGCGCACGAGCAGCATAAATAGCAGCTGTTAGCCCTGCAGGTCCACTTCCAATTATAATTAACTCCTGATTGGGATTTATGTCTTCCGAAGATGACTTTTTATGTAAGAAAAGTTGCATTGGATTCTGTCTCCAGACTAGAAAATTTTTAGATTATTTTCAACTTTCAACATTTTAAATTCTTTGTCTTGAGGTTAAAGTATCTTAATAGGAGGTTACTTGTTGTGGTTCTACAGAGAGGTATCGAGATATGAGATACGCAGTTAACTCTAAATGGCGAACTCATTTATGCACTGATGTTAATAGCACAAATAATGGGCTAGAAGTTCTTATCGCAGGATGGGTTCAACAAATCCGAGATAAAGGTCGGTTACTCTTTCTTACAATAAGAGATCAATCAGGAATTTGTCAAGTAACTTTAAATCAAAGAAAAACAATGGATGAAATTTGGGATAGGGCTAAATCGCTAACAATCGAATCGGTTGTATCGATAAATGGTAGAATTAAAATAGATGAGCGGTCAATGCTTGGAGCAGAACTCATTCCTATAAATATAAAAATTCATACAATTGCTGAAAGTAAATTTCCAATTGATTTGACTAAGAAAAAAACACAAATGGAAATCGATACTGTATTTAAATTTCGTGAGCTTTCAATCCGCGATCCAGAAATTGTGGCAGTAATGGAAATTAAAAGCATCATAGCAAAAGCAATACGTGATTTCTATGTTAAAAAGGGATTTTTTGAGATATTCACCCCTTATATCCTCGCAGCCTCAACAGAGGGAGGAGCAGAACAATTTAAACTGGATTATTTTGGTCAATCAGCAGTTTTAGCCCAATCATGTCAATTCTATAAACAAGCAGCACTATGTTGTCATGAGAAAGTATTTGGTATCATTCCTTCATGGAGAGCAGAGAAATTTCATACACCAAAACACATCACTGAATTTCACCAAATCGAAACAGAAATTGCATTTGCTACAGAAATCGAATTGATGGAAGTTCAGGAAGATTTGATCATCTCTGTTCTTTCTGATGTAAAAGCACAAGCTTCTTCTCAATTGAAACTGTTAGAAAGAGAACTTCATATTCCAAAAAAACCATTTATTAAACTTTCTTTTTATAAAGCAAAAGAATTACTATCTACATTAGGTATTGAAGAGAATTTTGATGAAGATTTTGGGGCTCCAGCTGAATTTGCACTTTCTCTGCATTTTAAAGAACCATTCTTTATTACAGAGTTTCCCACCGAACTCAGAGGTATGTATTATTCTACAGATCCTGAAAAGCCTTCCATAACAAAATCATTAGATCTTAATGCTCCAGAGGGATTTGGAGAAATGTCCAGTGGTGGACAAAGAGTTGTTAACTACAATATATTGAACCAAAGAATTTTGGAAAAGGGATTTAATCCTGAGAACTTTGAATGGTATCTTCGTATGTTTCGATATGGTATGCCACCTCATGCGGGATTTGGATTAGGTTTTGAACGTCTCATTCGATGGATTACTAAATTAAATCACATCAGAGAGACTAGTATGTTCCCAAGAACTCCAGAAATTTACATTCCCTAGTTTTATCTAAATTTATGAATTCTGAGATGTATAAAAGGAATTAAAATTACCCCATATATAGCCAATGATCTTCTTTTTCTTTTTTTACTTCGATAAAGCAAAAATTCCTTTAATCCGTTTAACTCTATGGAAAATATATTTTCGGAGAAATAATTCTTCATTATCTCTTCAATAGTATTAGTCTTTAGATTTAGGAAATTTCTCCATGTAAAAAGACTCCATTTTATTGCTTCCATTGAAAATTTCAAAGCATTGCTATCAAAAATACATAATATAGCAGCTCCTATTGATAAAAACCAGTTCATGAATAGGGATCTGCTATAATCATATTGTGTTAAATTTGGTATAGAAATCCATTGTTTTATTAAGTCCTCACCAAATAAAATCTGATAATTATTTTTTAATGAGAACCATACGGAGTTTTGAGGAGCTAAAATTGAACTTATAAATCGATTGACACAAAATACTCTATGAAATCGTCTGTACAGGAAATCAGAATAATTACAAACAAATTGATTGGTAAACATACCTGTTGCTCTTTGAATTCCTGAAATTAACCCATCAGCACCATATGAAACCAATAATTGTTTTTCTATTGCTCGTATTTTTCTAATTATTTCATTCTTTATAGTTTTGGAACAAAGATCCTTTACAACGATTATTAAGTCAACATCTGTTGAGAATGATTTCATGGATTTGTTAGATGTCAATGATCCAAATAAAATAAGGGAAACCACGCTATCTTTATATTTTTCAGAAATTAAACTTTGAATTTTCTCTAAATAAGTATGTAGAAGGTCTCTTTTCATTACATTAAATCTTCACTATAGATTCCTTTATTCGTTTCGATTAAATATTATTTAAACAAAAAGACTTCTAATTATAATTTTAAGTACCTAATTTTCGTTTGGGCTTATTTATTTTACATTTACAATAAACATTTATAGGAAAGATAATTATAAATAAAAAGGATCTTTTTTGTTAACTTAGAGAGTACAAAAGGATGAAAATACTGTTCTACGGCATAATAAATAAATATGAGGAGTTCTTTACATCCTTAAATGTTAAAAAGTTTTTGAGAGAATCAAAGTGATTAAAAAAGTTAAAATTTATTCTTATCTAATATTAGTATTGATTTTATTTTATAAAACAGAAAGGTAGAGTGATTTGAAAGTTAAGGAAATTTCTCAACGTTCTGATTACCCTGTTAAAGAATCAATTAGATTGCATTATATTGATTGGTTACGTGTGTTAGCCATACTCGGTGTTTTTCTTTTTCACGCAGTCCACCCCTTTGATTTAGGCGTTTGGCATATTAAAAACAATGATTTAAGTTTGGAACTATCAATTATACTTACATTTTTTGATTTATGGGGAATGCCATTATTTTTCCTACTTTCAGGTGCAGGAAGTTTTTTCGCACTTCGCAAACGTACTGCACGACAATATGTCGAGGAACGGTTTAAACGTCTTATGATTCCCTATATTTTCGGATCCATCATGTTTATGCCAGCCATGCTTTATTTCGAGTGGTTACATAAAACTCAAAAAGGAATTCTTCAGAGTAATTTTCTGGAATTCGTTATTGATCGAAATTGTGGATTCAGTCCTATGTGGTTCGGAGCTTTGGGATATCATCTATGGTTTATAGGATTTTTATTTTCTTTCTCAGTTCTTGCTCTTCCTATTTTTTTTTGGTTGAAAGAAGAAACAGGAAAACGCATCATTTCATGGTTAGCAAAATTATCTGAAAAACATGGTGGAATTATGGTATTTTTTATCCCTCTTTTGTTTATTCAACTCGTTCTCCAACCTTTATTTCCGCTTGAGCATGACTGGGCCGATTTTTGCTTCCAATTTGCTTGTTTCATATTAGGGTATATTTTATTTGCTGATGAACGTTTTATAAAAAGCATTCAGAAGGATAGATTGCTTGTATTCACTATTGCAATTGCTTCTATGGCTACTCTTGTGATAACATCCTTCATTGGTGACCCTTTTACTTGGTCTGAAACACCGAATATTCCTGAGTTTTATTTTATTTGGACTATAGTCACAATTGATGCTTGGAGTTGGATTCTCTCTATTCTTTTCATTGGTATACGTTTCCTAAACTTCAGCAATTCATGGCTCCAATACTCTAAGAAAGCTATAATGCCTTTTTATATGATCCATCAACCAATAATAATTATTATAGCTTTTTTTGTAGTGCAATGGAATACTAATATCTTTATAAAGCTCCCAATAGTTGTATTAGGATCATTTATAACCACGATTACACTTTATGAACTGATTATTAAGCGAATTAGTTTTTTACAACCATTCTTTGGGATGAAAACTAAAAAATCTACTAAATTAAAGATCTAATGAGCTTTCAAGTCTAAAATCTATCGTATTAATAATAATCTACCAATTAAGATATCGATTTTATTAGAAGAGTTTGAGAGAAAAATAAAGAATTGATTCTAAATTTAATTACTCCTGTTCGTAAATTTAAGAAATGACATGAAAAGTAATCATAAAATTAATAATTTTAAAGTATAACCAATATCTTTGAATCAATTCCTGCAAGCAATACAAAAAATTGATAATCAAATACACTGCAGAACTTCAAAAGTAAATGAATTTAATTTATATATTCATAAAGTTTATTACCTCAATAATTAAACAATTAAAGAAAATTTTAACAAATTAAAGGTGTGAAGAGAATGATCAATTATGAAGGTATCACTTTTAAATGGTTAGGACATGATGGATTCTTAATTACAAGTAAAACTGGACAAACAATTTGTATTGACCCATATGAGGTAAAAGGAGATTTCAAACCAGTAAATATCTTAATTAGTACTCATGAACATGGAGATCATTGTTCTCCTGCTGATTTAGCACAATTTACTTCTTCCGATACTATAATATTTGGAATAGAAGCTGCAAAAGACAAACTAGCCCCTCTTAAAAAGAAATCATTAAGGATCGTTAAACCAAACATTAAAGAGAAAATTGACTCAATTGTTCTTGAATTTGTACCAGCATATAATGTAAATAAGTTTAGATCACCAGGAAAACCTTTTCATCCAAAAGAAGACAATAAAGTCGGTGTAATATTAACTATTGACGGAGTCCGTGTTTATCATGCAGGAGACACAGATAAAATTCCTGAGATGAAATATTTTAAGTCCGATGTCGCTTTACTACCAGTTAGCGGTACTTATGTAATGACAGCCAAAGAAGCCATTGAAGCCACTGCAGTTCTTCAACCAAAATTAGTAATTCCAATGCACTTTGGAGCAATTGTTGGAGATAAATCTATGGCAAAAGAATTTAAAGAAGGTGTCTCTTGTGAGGTGATTATACCTTCTCTTTAGCTTTTCTAAAAATCTAAGCCAGTAAAGCCGTTTTTATTAAATTGGAGGAGATTTAATTACATTCTATAATGATTAGAAGGTGATTAAATAAAATAGAATAATTGGTTTTGCTTCAATATGCAATAATTTATATAAATTGATATTAATTGGTTTAATCTACTCCCCTTCGATGCGATGCCAATGACCCAACCAGTGTTAACAGTAAAACATAGGTTGTTTATTAGACTTTTAACCAAAAGAGCTCTATTAATTTCTCTAATTTTCCTTAATCTTTTCTGGGGAGTCGTTGGTCTATTCCATTATCTTCCTCAAACTGAAGGTATCCTGTTTTTATTATGGTTATTTATCCCTGATTGCCCTTTGTATACCTTATTGTTCGCAGGACTCTTAATCAAACCCGAAAAGGTTAAAAATTCTATGCAACCACTAATTTGGGCTGTAGCATTTTCACTTATTAAAATTGGATTAGTAGCTCCTAGTCTCTTTATTGCTTTCCCTGAACATTATCACGCTCCTCCTATCTTAGGGATTAAATTGCCCAATATTTTTCCCCTAGATTATTTTCATCTCATATTATTTCTAGAAGGCCTCTTTCTAGTCATTTTTTTCCTTGAGAGATCTACTCTTAATTTTTCTATTGGTTTTAGCTGGTTAATCATAAATGATATTGCTGATTTTGTTTTCCTTACTTTTCCTAATTACTCTATCACATATACACACATTCAGTTTTTTTTATTAGTTTATATTATTGCAAATCTGTTTATTTTTATAATTGGAAGCATTTTTACCTTTGAGTACCCAAAACTACTGAAAAATTCCCTCAATTCCCGATTAAATTATTATAAAGTCCCCATTGTTTCATCATTTCTAGATGATGATGTATAATTAATAAAAAGAAAAAGATAATTAGCCCTTTATAACTCCAACTGGGCGAACTTGAGCTACTTTTTTTATGACACCAGAGTCATGCATGGCATTTACAACTCTATTAACATCTTTATACGCACCTGGCGCTTCTTCAGCCACCCCAGCAAAACTATGTGCTTTAATAGTTATTCCTTTTTCAGCCAAGCTTTGTACGACAGTCTTTCCCCAATATTTTTTCTTTGCTTGGGTACGTGACATGCTCCGTCCTGCTCCATGACATGAACTCCCAAAAGTTTCTTCCATACCTAATTTTGTACCTGTTAGGATATATGAAGAGGTACCCATTGTCCCACCAATCAATACTGGTTGCCCAACTGACTGATATCGCGGATGAAGTTCAGGGTGACCTGGACCAAAGGCACGTGTAGATCCTTTTCGATGAACTAATACTTTTTTCCCACCATGTTCTTCAAATTTACATGTATTATGCCCTATATCATAAAGCTGATGAATTTCAGCGTTGAACACCTTCTGAAAGGCCTCTCTTACAAGATGTGCAATAACTTGTCGATTTGCTAAAGCGGCATTAATACCAGCATTTACTGCTGATATATATTTCTGGCCTTCTTCACTTGTTATTGGTGCAGAACCTAACTCCTTATCTGGAAGAGGTAAATTATATTTCTTTGATGCTCTCACAAGAAGAGTGGAATAATCTGTTCCTATTTGATGTCCTAAACCCCGTGACCCACAATGCAGGGTCGTTAATACCTGATCTTTGGAGAGACCAAAAGATTTAGCAGCATCTTCATCAAAAATCCTATCTACAATTTGTAATTCTAGATAATGATTACCAGATCCCAAGGTACCAATTTGATCATATTGGCGTCTTTTTGCTTTATCACTAACATTTGCAGGATTTGCTCCTTTAACTACCCCTTTCTGTTCTGAAAACAAGAGATCTTCTTCATTCCCATAACCCAATTCCACCACATATGGAGCTCCACCTATTAATAATTCATCAACCTGTGCCATTGTTAATTTAACTTTTCCAGGTTTTCCCAATCCTGCAGGTACAGTCCTAAAAAGTTCATTGATTAATTCTTCCTTTTTAACATTTAGATCATTAATAGTGAGGTCTGTGACCATAGTTCTGACTCCACAGTTGATATCATATCCAACACCAGCCATACTAACAACACCCTCCTCTGCATCAAATGCAGCAACACCACCGATGGGAAATCCATATCCAGGATGGACATCACTCATTGCTAGCATACCTTTCTGAATCCCTGGTAGTGAAGCTACATTTATCATTTGTCGTGTCGCGCTCCTATCCCGTTGATAGTCTGCCCTTAATTCATCTATAATGACACTATCTCCATATATAAAAGCAGGTACTCTCATATTACCTCTTTGGGGTATTGTCCAGAGATTTTTTCTTCCTTTAACTTCTTTAATAAAATCTTCTTGTTTTTCCATTAAACATCCACCACACATTGTGCTATCCATTTATTATTTAATTCTTTAACTTCAAGCTGAGTCCATGTTGCAGCTTTTACTTCAAGTTTTAGTTTATGTTTCTTTAGATCGATTTTTTCACCTAAAATTTCAGCATTTAAATTTGTCTCTTCTATTTTAAAAATGCGAAATTTTGAATACATTTTATTCCCCACATCTTTGAGATAAAGCAACTCACTTAACCATGCCATAAGAAGTTCTTCATAATCTAATCCTTTTACAGTAACTCTTTCTATTTCTTTCTCTTCAACTTCTTGAATTTCGACCATAATTGCAAATAAAGCTATTGCAACCTGTTCAAAGGCTTCTTTAATATTTTCTCCTATCCCGCGTATTCCAATATCAGCACGATGTTCAAAATATTCATAAGACATCATTTATTGCCTCAATACATCTTAATTAACCTTTAATTAGGTTAGATATTCTAATGTTTTTTATAATCAAGGCATATATAGATAGTTAAATTTTTTTATCCATGAAATCTTAAAACTAGGGATTCCCAATCCCAATCATATAATCTAATAAAAAAAAGATATTACCGACGTTTTCGTCGGTAAATGTCAATGATAATAAATGTTGGGATCGCAAAGAAAATGGTAGTAAACTCAAATCCAGGTATGATTCCAGTACCATCACTAGTAGCACCTTCACCACCAGTTACAACATAAGCTGGATCATGTACAATTCGAAGGCCATCCCATTTAGGGTAAGAAACCGAATAAAGGAAAGTTTTTCGGTCTGTTGTTCCTCTGAATACACGAATCATATCTGCTTGACTTGAAATATGCCCATAGGTTAGCTCAATTAGGTTCATAGGAATTAATTGCCCAACTGCATTTACTTCAATTTGAGATACATCCCAAAAATAAGGGATGTCATCCAATCGAATTTCACCAAATAGTTCCTCTGAATCAACAAATCGAAAACGTGAAACTTTTGTAGCATTTGCATTTTCATCAGAGATTATACTGTCATTTTCAACTCTCCATTGAAAGAATCTCTCTTTTTTTGCATCGACAACAGTAGAGGCCATAAGCTGGTTGAGGCCTAATCCTTGCAGTTCAGAAGCTGAATCCCATTCACCTATAACATAGTCAAATTTAAGTGAAATGCTTCCTTCATCGTTATTTACACTGAAATGGAAGAGTGTGGAAACTTCATCAATTGTATGTAGCTCTGAACTCTGATTAAGAAGAGATAAATCCTGGTTTGCTGATAGTGGTTGCAAAATGCCTTTAACATCTGTATAATTTGACCCAAATTCCAAAATATTATTTGTAGTTACTGGGCGGGAATAAATTCTTTCCCCTATATCCTTCATATCAAATCTAAACTTAGCTTCGTCTCCAATCGTTGGATATGCAACATTATATGGTCCAATGGTAGCATTTTGAACTCCTATATCCATCATCCCATTGTTATTTGTATCATTATAGACTAATGTGCCTACTAAATGATGTTCGATATATTTGTAGTCGTATTCTTGGACTAAAAGATTAGATCCTACTTTCTGAAGTGTTAATTCATCAATTCGCAATTGGGAAATCTCAAAACTATTTCTTTCAATGACTCTTGGATTAACTAATGGATAATTAAACAGGGCATAATCAGGAGCGAGTAAAGATTGTAGTACATTAATTCCTCGAATATTAAATAAGAATTTTAATTCTTGGGTTAACCATTTATTACTGGTCAGGCGTTTAATAAATCCCTTAAGTAAAGAAGCATCTGATCCATCTTCGAATTGCCATTGATTAATCACTTCCAAGCTTCCAGAAACTTTATCACGAACCAAGGAAAGATAAATATTACTAAGAATTTCATCTCCTGTAAAAAGTTGTGTACTAATCGATTCATTATTCTTTATTTTTGCAATACCTTGGATTACACTTGTATCCTTATCGTAAAATATGGTTACTGCCTTTCGATCATGAACTGCTTCCACTAGGATGTTAGAGTCAATTTTGTCATAAATATTTATACTCTGATGAACCAATAATTCTGCTCTTAGAGTATTTAGGTAAGTTAATACGGTTGGATCCGTCTTAACATCGTTTTCCAATCGAGCGATTGTGGTATTTAAGCCATAAATCAAAGGTCTTAAATCTAACGTAATATTTCGTTCCCTTACTCCAATCACTGGATAAGAGTAGCTTCCTACGCTATTATAAACACCATAATATACATTATCAGGTGTAAAATTAGCACTTTGCATATTAGCAACTAGCCAGAGTAAAGCTTTATGCATCTGCATCATTTGAGTTCCTTGGGGGCGAGCTATTTGTATTGGAGTAATAGCTTCCATATCTGCGGTAGATTGAGTCCAAGTCATTCCTAGCAAGACACTTATTGTAAAAATAAATAAAAGTCCTTTTTTAATTGATTTTTTTATCATAAATTATACCTCTTTATTTTTCACTCATTTTAATTTATTAGGAATTAGATTGTGATAAATATTTACTAATTATACTTCAAAAAGGAAATCTTATATGAATGTTGAACTTCTTGAAAATGCCTTTTTTGACAGAATCACTAGTTTAAATGATTTGTTGTGTTATTTTAATTCTTTATATTACCGAGTTATATAAATAATTTTTGTTAAAGTATCCATAACCGTTTTTAATCTAAATTTAGGGCAGAAAGGAGATACAATTCAATAAAATTACTTTTCAATAATCCTTGAACCTTTTTACAATTTATAAACTAGTATAAAGGAAACTCAAAAAACTAAAGCTATAAAGGGTAATAAACACTGGTATCATTGCTTTTTCAAAATTAACTCTTTTGATGACTTGAAGGAGTTGAATTAAAAATATAGCACTTAGTAATTGTAAAAAAAACATTAGAGCGATTGATATAGAGCTATTTGAAATGAAATTTGTAAGAAATGAAATCCTTTCACTCAGAATTACTAAAGATGGATATATAAAGAGAGGAGACATTGCTAGAGGTAAACCAAGTAAAAGATCAATCGTAAAACCTTTTATAGGGGTAAATAATCTTATTAAAAATTCTAAGAATAACCAAACTATAACTAACGAAAGGGAGAACTCAATAAAACAGGCTATAATCCCAAAATGTAAATCTCCATCTAAATAAAAGGGAATAATTCCTAATTGAGCTGTATCTAGGAGAATGATTTGGATTAATACTGTTATAACCATTAATCCTACAAATTTTCGATTAAATGAAAGTCTTCTAATGAATTCTCCAAAAAAAGTCGTTTTGAATCGTATAGGGTAAGTTTCTTCTTTGGAAATGTCCACAGGTAAAGGTTTAGCATCTATTGATCCAGCAATTTGACTGGATTTTATCATTTCTAATGCAAAAGTCCCTAAAGGAGTTAAGTAAAATCTTTTTTCTTCATCTTGAGCAACTAATAGCGTTAGTTTCTTAATATGAAAATAAAAAGATCCAGGTTTTATCTGTAACCATTCAACTAGTTCTGTATAATGGATAGGACGATGAAAAGCTCCTAAATAATTTATTATATCATACCTGATCGCATGTCCAAGTGCAGCATAGATCTCAGGGAGATTCTTGCTTTCAGAATTGGTAGGTGCTTCTTCGGACATTGATCTCTCTCAATTTTTCCTGCTTATCGACGAAATACTTGACGAATTATTATCAAGATACCAAGCACAAAACCAGATGACAACATTAAAATACTGCTTGGCTGAAGCAAGGATCGATTGGGAGGGGCAAAAATTGTAATTAAAGGATTAATTTCTTCAACAGAAAGTTCAGGATCATAAAATATGTCCAAACCTTGAGGAAAAATGAATCCAGCTCTTATAAAAATTGCAGATACTGTATTATTTGACTGAGGTCTAATTCTAGCTTGAATTTCCCCAGTTTCTAATAGCTGAAATCTCATTTGTAAACTATTATTATCAACTACTGTATCTTGAACCCAAGAAAATTGTAGAAACTCCCTAAAGGTGCTTCTCAAAGAAAATTTGGATCCTGAGAATAAATAATCAGAATAGTCTACAGTTTGGTTCTTATTATGATCTAGGTTGATATCCTCAACTATTCCCGTACGAGTAGCATTAAATTGTAGCCTGCTAAGAAGATTTGTCTGTTTAAGTGCTTGCCTTGTAATTGTCATTCCAGCTAATGCTTTAAATGATGTCAGAATTTCCTCATTGGAAAAAGCTCTTAGTTCTAAAAATAATTTGGAGCGAGGAAAGAGAAAATCCCAACCATTTATATTACATGAAAACTTTAATCGAGGGGTTAATTTAATAGCATTAATAACTTTATTCTGGAAATCACAAGTTATTTGAACTTCTCTGTCCTTAGGTTGGATTTTAATGTTAGGAATCTCGTTAATTTTTACGTTTTCCAATATTACTTCCAAATTAAAAGAGAATGAAAGTTCCTCTAGTTTATCTGGATAGGGGATCTGAGAGATTCGTTCATAGTCAACATTTGATGCTTTCAATTCTAATTGATATACCAATTGGTTCTCTTCAGATACAGATTGGGAAGTTTGAACATTAAATATTACTTGGGATAGATCTATACGCCGTTGAAGAACTGTTTCATTAAATCTGTCAAAGATACCATTCTCATTTTTATCCTCAAATTCAACTAAATTTAAAATTTGAATTGCGAAAGTGTTACGTGTTTGCAAGATTGTTCGATCGTATAATGTTCCTTGTCTGGTAAAAATTTCTACACTTGCTAATTTTTGAGAAAAATCTGTCACAAGATACAATGGTGCTGGATTTTCATTGTTTCTATATAAGATACCTATCATACTAGACTCTGTGATAGCTTGAATTGAGTTCATACCACCATGCCATGGAACACTGGTTTGAACAATCCTAATAGGTTTCTCTGTTGTGTCTGTTTGACTAGAAATGTGATCAAGGGGATTTATAAGAATGGTAAAAGTGAATAGAATCAGAACTAACGCAAAAAAATCCTTTGAAAATAAAATAAGCCTTTTTTGCATTAGTTCATCTCTCGATTAAAGCTAGCATTAACTACTTTAATAGAAATTGTTACATGATTCTTGAAGTTTTCGGTAACTCATTAAAAACTGATATAAAGTTATAAAATTCTGCTAAATCCATTTAGGAGCTTTAATTATGAATCAAACAGATGATAAACTAGAAAAATTAAAATATTTGGCGAAACCATTTTTCTATGGAGGTTCAAATAATATCGGTGTTCTCTTGATTCATGGTTTAACAGCATCTCCATCAGAAATGCTTCCTCTCGGAAAATTTTTACATAAAAAAGGATTTACTACTCATGGAGTGTGTCTTGCAGGACACGGTACTAAATATACTGATTTACCTAAATATTCGTGGAGAGACTGGTTTCAGTCTGTAGAGGAGGGATTTGACACCGTTAAAGAACATTGCCCACAAGTTGTACCTATTGGGATATCCACAGGAGCTCTTCTTGCACTAGAATTAACTACCAAGAAATCTAATGAAATAATTCCTAAATTAGTTTTACTCGCTCCCGCTTTCGATCTAAAATCAAAATTAACCAAACTTACACGATTTCTAAAATATATTAGGAAATATCACTATAAAGGTAATCGTGTCTTACAATATTATAAAGATCATAATCTATATGCCTATTATTATTATCCAACGCTTAGCGTTTTCGAATTTCAAAAATTATCCCAGTATATTAAGAAAAAACCAATGAACATTTCTATTCCAACTCTAATAGCTTATGGAGCATTGGATAATACAATATCAATTCCAGCTCTTAATCAAGCAATAGAACAGAAATTTATTGAAAGAAACTTAATAATTAAAGAAATTTTCAGAAATTCAGCACACAATTTTACAACAGAGCCAGATGCACCTCAACTATTCAATAGAATTTATGAATTTCTAATTGGTTAGTTAAAGCATTACGTAAAATGACAGAAATTATAATACTCAAACCTCCCCTTATTTTATTAATAGTTATGACCAAAATTATATTAAAAGGAATTTTATAAAATTTCTTATACACTTAGTACTTCCTGCAATTGGGGAAATTGTTTTTTTAATTCATTTTTAATCCCAGATGAGAGAGTCATTTGCGAATAAGGACACCCTGCGCAACTCCCCATTAATTTCACTTTCAAAATTCCATGATCTACATCGTAATCCACAAATTCAACATCTCCTCCATCTCTCTGTAGATAGGGGCGAAGTTTTTCTAATGATTGGGCAATATCTTCTTTAATTGACATTTAATAGTAATCTCCTTAATTAAAAATACTAATTTGTTTGTTTAAAGAAAGTTAACAATGATTTATTAGCATTTCGTTATCCTTTCCGTTATGTGTTTTAATCACTATTTAATGTAAGAGAAGTGTCATTTGCTATAATAAGATCACCAATATCAATAGTAGTTGCCCGAAGAATATTAAATAAGTTCAATAATGAAGATAATTGCCATACAGCTTCTTTATTTAATTTTGCAATGTCATTTTGTATCTCCAAGTGTGTATTCTTCAATTTTGTTGATATATGCTCTTTAATTTCTTCTGCACAAACAACATTTTGTTCAAAAAAGCATTCTAATGTTCTTTCAATAACTTCGGTTATTAAATTACTTAAATTTTTAATTTTATTTGCTGTAGCATTTGGGAGTAAATCTTTCATATTTGGATTGTTTTTAAGAATTTCAGCAAACTCTGCTGCTGCATCTCCTAAATCCTCTCCATATGTGGCAACCATTCTCCAATCTAAGCATTCAGTTGATTTTAAATTCGATATTTCTCTTTTATCATCAACCATAATTTTAAGCATTCTAACTATTAAAAAATATAACCGATTAACTTCAATATCTCTTTCTATTACTTCTTCAGCTAATGCAACATCCCCATGAAGAAACGCTGTAATGACATCAGTCTGCATTTGATTTGCTATTGAAAAACATCTTCTTACATATTCAAGAGGGTTAGGTAATGAACTTGAATCTATTAAAAAATGAAGTTCTATGCTTTCCTTGGTTTCTCCTAAGATTTCTAATCCTATCAATTGTCTTGACAAGCCCCTGATCTCACTTTTTCTTGTTAATGGCAAACCTTTCTTCGAATAAACTATTATAATATCACTACCAAGCAAATAAGCAGTTAAAACATCTCTACTAGCGTGAGGAGATTCATAAATTCGTGTAACTCTCTTTTGATATTCATCAGGAGTTTTTTGTGGGTAAAGGATGAGCTCTCCAGTTGAGAGTTCACGGATAATAACTATCGCACCCCTATCTAAGTTATACCGCTCAGCCCAATCTTTAGGTAAAGAGATAATCCTAGTATCCCCTGCACCTGTAACTTGTATTTTTCTTATTTCCATTTTGGAGATTCTCCAAGAGATCTTCTTATTATATGACTAGGGGTGAAAAATACTTCAATTTTTGTTTTTAAGTACTTGTAAAAAACTTTTAGTTTGTATACTATATGAATTTACTTAAATTTCTAGGATTTCATATCGAGGGATCTCAGTTGAATTATATCCATTCTTTGTTTTTATTAGATTATCTTCAATCCTAATTCCGAATTCACCAGGTATATAGACCCCTGGTTCAATAGTGAATGCATTCCCTTCTACAAGAGCTTCAGAATTGTTCCCGAAGATGTATGGATGTTCATGAATCTCCAAGCCAATTCCATGTCCTGTGCGATGTGTAAAATATTTACCAAAATTTGCTTGTGTAATGTATCCTCGGACTTGTCTATCGATTTCAGAAGGAATGGTATTTTTAATTACCGCTTCCTTTCCTATTTTATTTGCATTATATACTATATCGTAAATACGCTTAAATTTTCGGGGAGCTGATCCAAAAAAAGTCGTAATTGTTATATCTCCCCAATAATCATTCAAAGTCCCTCCAGCATCTATTAAAACAACACTATCTTTCTCTAATCTTTTTTCTCCGCCATGATAATGAGGAAATGAAGAATTATTCCCAAATTGTACTAATGAGGAAGCTTTACCTGCCGATTCCCATATTAGCCTCTCTTTCAAAATATTTTGAACTTCCATCTCTGAAATTCCTATTTCAAGTTCTTGTAATGTTTGAATAATGACATCTCCCGACTTTTTAGACGCTTTCAATAACAATTTTTGCTCATTTTCATCTTTAATCGCACGAAGATGATTAAAAATATTTCCAGCATCAGTATAATTGCAAGACGGAAGTTCTTTAGCAATTGTATTGAAAATTGAGTACCACATTTTAGGTTCTAGTGCAATATTAACCCCATTTTGATTAGGAATCAATGTTTTAAGCATAGAATATGGATTATCCGTCTCTTCCCATCCTATACAATTCTTTATATTAGTTAATCGTTTGAATCTTGCTACTTCAAAACTAGGAGCTATTAGAACGGGTTCGGTCTCCGAATGAACATATGCTATAATTAATCTTTCACTTGGATCCTCTAAAATTCCAAATAACCATCTAAAATTGATTCCTAATGGAATAATTATTGAATCAATGTTAATTTGACACATTCGCTCTTGAACTTTAACAATTCGGGTTTGATTTACCATGAGACTACCACCATTTTATAAGTTTCAGGTTTTTCAGTCTAATTAGTCAGTCTTAAATTATTATTTCGATTATTATAATGTTGAATTAGATATGAATAAGACAAACGATTCATCGGAATTCTCATTTAATATTGTTAATAAGCGATATTTAGGTGATTTAGATCAATTAAATCCTATCTATAGCAATTTAAAGCCTAATAATATTATTTCCGAGATAAAATCCCTCAAGATTTTTAACCAAGATTATCTACTTAGTCATAAACTTTTTTCGGAGGTTATCACAGAGGAATTATCCGCTAAAAACGAAGAATATAAAGCTGCATATAAGTTTCAACAAACTTTCTTAAAGATATTCAAAGATTTTTTTTCTAAATTTTTAAAAGAGGGAAAAAATAAAGGTGAATCCGAAAAAAAAACCGCTAAAATAATCTGGAATTATATTCAAAAGCATGAACTCAAAAATATCTTTAATGTTCTGATAGAACCTGAATTCAAGCCTTTCTTAAACGAAAAATTTTATTATTTTCTTGAAAAATTTAATGTAGCTTCAAATCTTGTTGATCTAGTCAAATATTATACTCTGACTGAAGAACAACCCCTTTTTATCCAAATCATTGACATTCTCAATGAGGCTGAAAACGCTTATTCTTTAGGAAATTTTCAAGATTCTCTTCGATTATTAAAACAAATCATCACAATCCTTGAGAAAGTTGATTCATCAAATTTTCTGGCTGATTTTTTAGTTTTAATTGGAAAACTATTTCAATGCAACCAAACTACTTCAATAGAGGCTATAAAAATTTTCAAAAAGGCTCTTGATTTATACGAAACTAGTAAAAATTTTCCAGAGATCAGCAAAATCCATTCTCTGCTTGCTGAAACCTATTGGCAAAATGGAAATTATAAAAAAACCTTAGATCATCTTTCTTCTGAAATAGATCTTTATTATCAATCAAATGAACATTTTTATATAATGAATGCGGAAGAACAACTCAGCAATTTTTTCTATAATCTAAGTCGATTTTCAGAATCTCAGGAATGGTCTCTTAAATATTTAAATTCAGCCATTAGAGCCACTGAAGGGAAATTGAAGGGATTTCATTTCTTAGAAGCAAATCTTAATTATGCACGAACTTTAACTGGTCTAAATGCATGGAATAAAGCAGAGGAACATCTCTCTTTTGCTGAAAGATCATTAATTCACTTAAAAATTCCGGAGCTCCAGCAAAATTTGTTAAAGCTTGAGATTTTTCAGCTAAAAGGACATATTGCTGTTTATCGAGGAAGATTGAATGAAGCACGATATCTGTTTGACAGGAAAAATGAATTAAATCTAAATTCGCTAGAGGTTACTCCTTCATATAGTAGATTCTTAAGGGAAGAGGCTACACTCTATAGAAACTTAAATGAGTTTTCCCATGCTATCCATGTTCTACAACCATTGTTTAGAACGAAAGACTCCATAAATCCTATAAATGTAGCTTTACTTGCTGAAATTCTTGCACTTCATTCACACGAGTCTCAAGCATTAAAACTCGTTCAAAGAGCCGAGCAGGTGTTAATGGAATGGAATTCGATACATGGACTTTCACATATTTATCTAAGTAAAGGATACATTTTTCTTCTAATGCAGGACTTTGATAATGCTTCAAAAAGTTATTACAATGCTCTAGAAATAGTAAAATCCGATCTAGCTGATTTAAAAATAAAAGTAGAAGCAAATTTACATCTTTCTCAGATTGCTATTCAAAAAGGGAATTTAAAACTTGCAGATCATCATTGTAAAATTGCAGAAGAATCAGCATTAATGTCAGGATCCCTAGCATTTCAATACAACACTTTATTAATGAAAATCCAATTGACGATTGAACAAGGAAATCATTTTGAGGGATTAAACGAACTTCGGAACATACTAATAGAACTAAAAAACCATGAAATTTGGTTCTTAAT
The DNA here is from genome assembly GCF_975850365.1 of Candidatus Hodarchaeum mangrovi. Lineage (NCBI taxonomy): Archaea > Promethearchaeati > Candidatus Hodarchaeota > Candidatus Hodarchaeia > Candidatus Hodarchaeales > Candidatus Hodarchaeaceae > Candidatus Hodarchaeum > Candidatus Hodarchaeum mangrovi. The sequence continues at coordinate 21,179 of NZ_CDLCQJ010000008.1, forward strand.
AAATAAGGCCGAATTTCTTCTAAAAGAATATTCATAGTAATTAATGGTCAAAAAAAATCACTTAAGGATTTGGTTTTTATTTTCTTTTGTGAAAATTGCTTTTTTTCAAGACTTGGATCCTTTAGAGGTTTTTCTTTTGTTTTTTCTTTACCAGTACGCCTTTTTTTGTTATTTTCTGCATTTCTTTTTTCTTCACGAATTTTTTGTTTAGCTTGATTATGTTGTTCTTGTATCTCTTTTAATAACTCTCTTTCCACCTCAAGTGATGTAATTCGTTCAATCTGAGGATATAACTCACGTATTTTTTTCTTAATTTCTCTATTTATTGTTTTATCTGTAGAAAAATAATCGATTTCTCCATTCCAGATAATTTTTTCTTTCTTTTTGCCAGGTTCAGTATCAAAAAGTTTGAAATCAATAGCAAGATGTGCTGCTAAATTTGAGTCTTTATTAAAAATAATTCGAAGATATGGAAAATAAAAGCTTATTGCTTCTTGTGTTGATACATGACAAATTAAACCTACTTTTGATCCGATTTTAGCAGGTTTTTTTTGCCTCGATAAAGTAATCCAATAAGAAGGGATTTGTAATTGCCATTCCTGCAAGGTTGGGAAGTTAGAACCAGAAGGAACAAGAGTAGCAAGTTCTTTTGTCAGGAAGGTATAAAAATAACTTAATTGAGACCAGATTTGTTCACTTTGAGCTCTTGTCAAAGCCAAATCAGCTCGTGCTAGAACCTCGTATATACTAGCATTTTGTTGGTAATCGGAAGGATTAATAAATTTAGGGAGAAGATCTCTAATTAAAAATAATAGTTTTGAATAATCCATATTGCTCAACATTTTAGTTTGTTTATGAGCTAGATCTCCATCACGATCGATAAATAAAATGTTTAAGAACTCAGTGAATAGAATACTTCTGTCTCGTTTGGAAAGAACTTCTAAATCCTCTTCAGCGATATTTTTGGTTCCAGTTGCAATGGTTTGTAATGAATTTATGGATCCACGAATATCATTCTCACTCAATTCTATTAATTTATATAAAGTTAAATCGGTAACTTCAATGGACTCTTTTTCTGAAATACGTCTCATTATATCAAGAATTTCTTTTGAAGAGGGAGGGAAAAACTCTCGAAGCTCACAATATTTCTTTAATGTATTAAACTTTTGATCTGAAATATCGTTTGCTGTTAAAATAATTGGTGCACGTGTATCATGAATTATTTCGATAATTTCTCTAATCCCTCCACGATCTGCAGTTCCACTTAATCCATCAATTTCATCAATTAATAATATTTTACCTATAATTTGCTTATTTAAGCTCTCTTTTAACGAATTAAACATAGATGCTTGTTTTACACTTTGCAATGATAATTTATTCCGTTGATCACTTGCATTAACAGTAAAAACATCAAACTTTAAACTTTTGGCAATAGCTATTACTGAACTTGTCTTTCCAATTCCAGGGGGACCATATAATAATAAAGCACGTTTTTTTAACTCAAGATCAGGATTACGGAAACGATTTAAATATCCAACAATCGAATTAACTGATTCTATGTTTCCTACTATTTCAGACCGACGCTTAGGTGCATATTTTTGCGTCCATGAAACCAAGATTCTTTCCTCTATTTCTGTGCAGATGCAATAAGATTGGCAAGGAACGCATCGAATTGAATTTGAGGATTACAACCTATAGCAATCCTATAATCAAGTTCTGAAAGCATAGATAATGCTGCAAACTTCACAGGATCAGGAATATCATCTGAAGACATTGCACTCAATTCAGAGTTTAAATGCTTAACTAGATCTTGACCAGAAAGTCCATATGTCTCCATGAGTACTCTTAGATTATTTTTCGCTGTATTAAAATTTGGTTTGGGTTTTATGCATTCAACAATTATTCCCCGAATTTCAGAAGGTTTAACGTAACCCTGTATTTGGTATACTACTTCTGCAGTAACATTTGAGGCAATGGAAGATGCTGCTTGGAGGGTATTAATTGCCTGTCTCATATCACCTGATGAAGAATCAAAAAGAGCATTTAATGCATCTTTATCTACAGTTAAATTCTTTTCACTAGCGATTTTTTTAAGTCTCGAAATAACATCTTCCTTCTTTAAACTTTTAAAACGAAATATAGCACATCTGGATTGAATAGGGGTGATAATACGAGAACTATAATTACAAATCAGAATGAAACGAGTTATTTCATTGTAAGTTTCCATTGTACGTCGAAGTGCATGTTGTGCGTCGCTTGTCATCTGGTCTGCTTCGTCCAAAATGATTATCTTGAAACTTGTTTTTCCTGAAGGAAGAACGCGAGCAAAATTTTTAATATCTTGACGAACTACATTAATACCCCTATCATCAGAAGCATTCAAACGTTTAACATTCGCTGAGCGTTCGGAGGGAATAAAAATTTCATTAACAATTGCTTCTGCACATGTAGTTTTACCTACACCAGGCGGACCAGAAAACAACATATGTGGAAAATCAGTTTTTTGAACAAGCTGAACCAATCTTTCAATAATCTCTTGCTGTCCGACAACCTCAGCTAAGGTTCTAGGGCGAAAAGATTCAGTCCACATTCGCTCAATAGTTACCACTTGACATACCTTGGGTTAAATTTAAGGAAAAAAATTAGGAAGACTTAATCATCATCCCATTCTTCATCATCGTCCTCCTCATCTTCCCAATCATCCTCATCATCATATTCCTCATCTTTATCTGTTGTATCGCTACTATAGTCTTCTTCATCCTCTCCTCGCATTGGAGCTAAGAGGTAACCAAGATTAATTCCACTTTCACTGTAAGATAATCTTAATGGTTTTTCCGTGCTAAAAGATAATCCTACTGTTGAAAATGCTTGGTCTACTAATAGAAGGTTTTTAAAAGTTTCAATGGAGTAGAGAGATTCATTTAAACTATCAGTAGAAATCTCTAAGGCTTCTGATTCGCCCTCAGTGTCTGTGGAAATCTCGATGCTGACTTCTTTTCGCTCCTCCACGCAGCTAAACCTCAATTTACCTTCTTCAGCTGATATTTTAACACTTCCACCAATTATTGAGGCATCTTTAATAAAATCTGTTAAAGCTCCTCCTTTCAGTTTTGAATTCACATTGAACTCAAGGGATTGACTATCAGGTGGGAGTTCTTCTTCCTCTTTTTTCTGTAAAGGGAGTACAAAATTCCTTTTTCCAAGACCTGTGTATAAGAAATTTAAGGTTTCATTCTTTTCATCCAATGTTATGGTTAATTTGTCACCTTTTTTTGCTCGTTGAAGGATTTTCTTCAAGTGTTGAATATCCAAGGTAAGCATATACTCTTTATCACATATAAATTCTGAAGTTTCTTCATTAAAGTGCTCAGGACGTATTCGTAAATCAACCATGGCTGAATGAGATCTATCCATGCTTCGAAGGGTGATTCCATCCTTTGGGGTTATAAGAAAGGTACCATCTACATCCAAAACAGCAGCAGCAGCATTTAAAACTTTTATAAACAGGTCTAAATCTTCTTTAATAATTTTAAGAGTCATTCTAATTGCTCCTTGTTATTTAAATCCATATTACAATCTCTTTTTTAATATTTTATTTGCATAGTGGTAGAATATATCCTTATGCACTTTTACCACAATTTCATATTATACCTTTAATTCGTTATTAATTTCAATACAATTCATCCGAAGAATTATCATGTATTTGAGGATTTAAATTCATAATATTATTCTTTCTAAGAAAATGATTTTTAAAAATCTTGCCTGACAGTTATAATAATCTATTATTATGTTTATTAGAATATTATGAAAAAGAACTTGTCCCAATGTTTTCTAATAGTAATTATATTCTAAGAGAGATAAAAGTTTGGAAAAAGATCACATAAAGCTTTAGTTAAGGGATATTTAAATGGATAAAATCATTAAAATTAGTTCACCAGGTCGAATTTGTCTTTTCGGAGAACATCAAGATTATATCGGACTTCCAGTTATTCCACTAGCAATTAACATGCGATTAAAATTATCTGGATCCTTCAAATCAAATGAGAACAAAATTTTGAATATAAGCAGTAATCAAATAGCATTTATGGAATTATTGAATCGAAATTCGATGATGAAACTAACAGGTTCCCCTTATGATTATATAAAAGCGGTTTTATTATTTTTTAAGGAAAAATTGACAGAACCTTTACCTTCTCATATCAATATTGATAGTGATATTCCCATTAGTTCAGGATTGTCATCATCAGCTGCATTACTCGTCTCTACTGTATATTTAGTTGGGAATATTATCTCAAAATGTAATTTAACAAATTTGGAGATTGCTGAAACCGCTTATAATTGTGAACATGATATACTAGGAATAAGCTGTGGACGAATGGATCAATATGCCTCTGCGATTGGAGGAGCTTTTCATATGACATCAGAATCTAATCCAAAGATAATAAAACTAAATTTCCCAAAAGAGGTTTATTTTGTAATTGGGAATTCAGGAATAAACCGTCAAGCTGATATTCCCTTAAAAATGACACAAAAATTGGTTTTCAGAGGTTTAAAGCAATTTAAAAATGTTAATCCTATTAATCTACAATTTGATGATCTTAGGAAGGTACAATTACCGAATAAAATTGAAAAAGTTTTAAAAGGAGTTATTAAAGTAAAAGAAAATACAATTAATGCATTAGAAGAATTGACTACGACAAATACTGACTTGGAAAAAATCGGTCTATTAATTAATGAACAACACAAATTTCTTTCAGAATATTATAAAGTCTCACATCCTAAGATAGATAAAATGTGTAACGCATCAATTTCTGTTGGTGCTTTAGGAGCAAAAATGACTGGAGCAGGTTTTGGAGGTTCTATGTTTGCACTTACAGATTCAAAAGATAAGGCAATAAATATACAAGAAAAACTTTCACAATTTGGCAATACTTTTATTGTTAAGCAAGATATGGGAGTAAGAGAAGAAGTACATTAGGTAAAATTTTTCAAATTGTCCAATGCAACAATTATTTGGTCAGAGCTAGGGGAAGAAATATTAATTTTGTCAACTCTTATCATGTCTAATTCCTTTCTAGCATACCCAATAATTGTTGCTGGTGTATCTTCCTTTGATAATTCTTCAACTATCTCTGAAGCATATTTTTGATCACAAAAAAGCAAAAAAGCACCGGAAGATATTAATTCATAAGGATTAAATTCAAGTACCTCACCTAATACTTTTGTAACAGGAGCTAATGGAATTTCAGATAGTTCAATATCACATCCTAATCTTTTATTAACTAAACATTCAAACAATGCTCCTAATATCCCACCTTCTGTAGCATCATGAACCATATGAATTGCTTTGTGCCATTTCTTATTACATGAATGGACACGGCTACTAATATCTATATTTTCCCCTAAATTCATTCCAGAGAGGACTAGATTCTTTCCTAACTTTTTTTTAAATTTATTCGAACTCTCAGATAAAATTATTGAAGTTCCTTCTGCACCGACCCATCCTGAGCAAATAATTGCATCTCCAGTTTGAGGTAGGCGTGGGATATAGTATTCTGGTGGAACAAATCCTAACATACTTGCAGATAATATTGGCTTACTACAAGCATCAGAGACTTCAGTATGTCCTCCTAAAATAGTTATCCTTCTTTCCATACATGTTTCTGATAGTTGTTTTTGAAGATCCAATAGTTCATTTTTTGTTGTGCCTTGAGGAACGATAATTGACACTGTTACACCAAAAGGAATTGCACCAGAAGTGGAAAGATCATTATGATTGATAATAATTAAATATCTCCCAGGATTAGGTGTAGGAAACGTAATTGGATCAGCTTTGTATACTAAATAAGGAGTACTGTTTGTATTATAAAAAGAATTAATCTCATCTTTTATCATCTGCAGATCTAATACAGCAACATCAACTCCAAGTTCTGCTGGTTGTACGATTCCTGAAATGCGTTCATAACCACGATTATTTAAGAGTTCACTTAAAATCTCTAAAGAAATTTTTCCAAAAACCAATTGATTATTCATCTTAATCAAAAATTCCATGTACACAATTATTTAGTATAAGATTAATCCTATTCAGAAACCTCGAGATTTTTATATTTAAACTTCTTATTCAAAATAAAATATAATTTGAATCTGGTGATTTTTTGGATGAAATAATTTTGAAGGAAATTCCTTTATTTGCAGAAACATACTTTATGGTTACTAGTAATAATATTTCCCAGCATCTCTTTTTTTATTATCATGATCCTTATGAAATATATCAAAAATTTAATGAAACTGGAGCTTTAAAAGGCGAATTGGAGACAATTCAGTCAAAGCTACAAGATTGGATTGATAAAGATGACCTTTTTGTGAATCAAAACAAGATAAAAATGATAGTAGAATCTGTAAATTTGGATTTTATTAAAAGAAACCATAAATTTCCATTTTTATTTTTTCAAATTATATCTAAAGAGTTTAAACAAGAACACGCTTATGAAATAATTATAGACCTTTATGCTCAACCTGAATCTCTCCCATATTCTGCAATTTCTGTTTGGTCGTGTCTAAGCGGAATAATTATTGAAGTAGATTCAAAAACACATCATCAAATAAGCGAAGATAAAATGCAAGTCATTTTCTATATGGATCAATCTGAAATCATTGGTGGAAGAGAGAAAATTCACATTATCCTAAATAAATAATTTCAAAAAAAAATTCATATAAATATTTATTTTGTTAGTTTTTGTTGAATGATTAAAGAATTAAAAAACATTCTTTGCTTTTCTTCCCAATGGATTTGCAATTGAATCATCCGTTAGACAAATAAAGTTACAATAGTATACAAATTCCTGCAGAATCCCAGTCCAAACATTGATAAATGAAGCTAATGCGTATTATATCTTTGTGAAATCCTAGGACATGATATTCAATGGAAGTTTTCCAAGTTTTTTTTGATAGTATTATTTTTATTCTCCCTCTTTGGTTTGGTAACGCTTCCCCCACAATACTTGGTGGAGGAGCCCCAATAGATGGAGGTAAATATTGGCGAGACGGTAGACGAATCTTGGGAGATGGTAAAACAATACGTGGATTTTGGGCTGGGACTTTGGTGGGAGGAATTGTAGGAATGTTAATAGCTATAATCCTACCTATTTTTTCTATTGATTTAGAATATATTACCCTATTAGATAAAGGTTTGTTTTATAGTATTGCCTCAAACTTGAATTTATCTTTTCTCTATACCAATCAAACAGTCTTTGGGTTCTTATTAGGTGCAATACAGACTTTTGGCGGGTTAATAGGTGATGTAATTGGCTCTTTCATTAAAAGACGGAGTGGGGTAGAGAGAGGCCAGACTTTCATTTTTTTGGATCAATTAGGATTTTTAATTCTTGGGATGGGATTCATATATATCTTAATCCCATGGCCAATAACATGGTTTCTTGTATTAGTCCCAATTACATTTTTAATGCACATCATTGCTAATCTTATTGGTTACTTTACGGGAATACAAGATGTACCTTTATAAGATAACCATAGACAAAAAGAACTACAAATCTCATTTTTAGAATTTTTGTTGGTTGATATTTATGGAATTTTCTAAAATATACAGTAGAGTACTTATAGAAAGATTTTTCAAGTCATAATTGCAAAAAAGGGTCAGTAACACATAATGCAGTGATACATAGAACATAGAAAAAATCAAGGAGTGATCAGTCATGACAGAGGAAAATACGGTTTTTATCGGCAACAAGCCTGTGACAGCTTATGTTATGGCCTGTGTAACACAATTTAATAGAGATGCAGACTGTATCGTTTTAAAAGCACGAGGACGTGCAATAAGTAGGGCGGTAGATGTGGCAGAAGTTCTCAGACGTCGTTTTATGAAGGGTCACGTTGATGTGACAAACATACAAATCGATACAGAACAAATTGAAACACGAGAAGGTAACTTATCAAACGTTAGTGCAATTGAGATAACAATAACCAAAATTAGTTGAAAAAATTTTATATTAACTATTAACTCCCTAAAATCCATCTGGAATATAAGAAAATTCTCTACTTAAACCAATTCTTTTCACTCATTTCCAAATAGAAAACTATTGTCCAGATGTTATTACTTTTTATATTTTTAATTTGTCATTTATATCTACGAAGGAATTTTCAATGATAGTGGATCAAATTTGTGAGAAAATAAAACCTTTTATCACTATTGAATTCCAATCAGGAAGATTTAAAGTAACAGATTTTAGAGAACTCTTAAAACGTATTGATTTAACCCCCCATGAGAGGAAGTATCTTAGTGCAAATTTCCGTTTAGTGGTTACAAAACTTGGTCTTTTCCATTATTTACCTGAAATTCAAAAAAATGAGGATATTGCTCTTTTTCAGCTTATAGAGGTTGTTACAGAAGATTGGATATCTCATGGGATTGTAAAATCTAGAACTGAGGCAGTCAATCGATTAATTGAACAAATTAAAACACGCTTGAAAGATCGATCTACAACCGTTTTAACAATTTCTGAAGGAGGCGATATTCGGATATTAATCCAAAGTTTAAGGGAAAATATAACTAATTTTTGGGATAAAAATCCAGAACGTGTTCCAGATCTTATAGATGAATTTCGAGATGCATTATCAGAGACAAGTCAATCTTCTAGATTATTATATGATGTAATGTCTTACAGTCGTGACATCCGGTCAAAAAAAATTAAATATCTGGAGGATGTTCTTGAGGAGATTGATGCTTGGGAAAAACGATTGTTTCTTGATAAATAATATTACTTCTCAAAATAAATTTTTACTTGATTTTGACCCAATGTGAAAGCTTTCTCATTTATCTCGTGGAATTTTTCTTTTAATTGTTTCTTCATAGCTCTAATTAAAGAATCTTTGGGTAAAGGAAAACCAGGTATGGCATACAATCCTCCTAGAAGTATAATATTTTGTACAATTGAATTCCCTAATTCCAGAGCAAGTTTTGTAGCATTTATTGCTATAATTTTATCTTTATCCGTAAATTTCGATAGAGCCAACATTATTTTTTCTAATTCTGGATAAGAGATTTTTGATACAATAGAATATGGGGAGGGTATTGGTTCTATATTCATTAAGATATGACCACCAGCTTTGAGATATTTGGCATAACGAATTGTTTCAACAGGTTCCATCCCGATTAGAACATCAGCTGATCGCTCAGCAATCAGAGTTGAATAAATATCACCAATACGAACTGTAGCGAAAACTGTTCCAAATCTTTGTGACATTCCATGAGTCTCACTTCCACGAACTTTTAAGCCAATTTCTACCGCAGACATCGATATAATATCAGTTATAGCCAAAATTCCTTGACCTCCCACTCCGCAGGCAAATATGTCATAATACATTTTATTATTCCCCATTAATTGTACGAATAACCCCGTATGGACAAACTTCAACACATAAACCACAACGGGTACAAATTTCCTGATTAATAGTAGGAATAATCCTTTCCGTTTTACCTTTTATTTTTGTTTTTTCTGACCACATGATAGCAGGGCATGCTATAAGATTAATACAGGAATGGCAGACACGACATTCATCAGCATAGACTTGATATTTAATTTGAGGCAATCCCTCCCTATGTTGGAATTGTATACGACATTCACCTTTTGATATAACAACAGAAACTCCATTAGAATCAGTAGCTTTTTTTAGTGTCTCAATTGAAGATTTAGGATGAAATGGATCTATGAAATAAATTGGAATCTCCATTGCACTTACCACTTTTTCAATGGAAAGCTGATTATTAGGTAATGGATTAGGGTTCGAGCTGGGATGGGGTTGAAACCCAGTCATAGCAGTACAACTATTATCTACTATAATTACTAAGATTTTCTTTTTATTATAGGTTGCATTTGCCAATCCAGGTAAACCCGAAGCCCAAAATGTGCTATCTCCGATAATTGCGATTATTTGTTCTTCTAATCCTGGTATTGAAGCCAACCCGTGTCCAATTCCTAATGATGATCCCATATCAATCACAACGTGACCTACTTCTAGAGGAGGAGCTGCACCTAATGTATAACAACCAATGTCTGTTGAAATGACTCGTGATTTCTTCCTAACAGCTCTGTTGAGAATATAAAATGTACCCCGATGTGGACATCCTGGACATAAAATAGGTGGTCTTGGTAACACTAGATTCAATTCATCCTCAAATTTAGAATCTAATACAGCTTCATTTTTAATATAAGGTTTTAATCCTTTTATAAGTGCATCAATGGTTATTTCTCCTTGCTTTGGAGTTATTCCTTCCTTTCTACCTAAAATTGGGTTCTTATATCCCATTTCCTGAGCGATTTTCTTTATAAAAGTTTCGAGAACATCATCACCTTCTTCTACAACAATCCATTTAGTATTCGGATGACTCTCAAATAATTTAATTACAAATGATTCAGGAAATGGATGTGAAATCCCAATTTTGGCTATTGAAAATGTTCCAAATTTATGTGAAAATTGTAAACAGACATCCTTAAGATAGGTATAGGCAGACCCACTTGTGAAGAATGCAAAATCAAAATTTTCGCCTTTTTCAAATATATTCCAAGCCGTATTTTTTAAATATTGAGCAAAATTGGTTATAATATTTAGAATCCTTGTTTTATTCACCCTAGCATTTTCTGGGACACAGACAAATCTTATAGGGTCAATTTCAATAGAAATTTTTGGCGGAAATTTAGGAGGAGAAATCTTTTCTAGTTGTATGTCAATTTTAGAATGGCTAATCCGTGTTACGCTACGAATAATGACTGGAGTCTCAAATCGTTCACTTAAAGAAAATGCATCTTTCAACATTTCTTTTGCTTCTGAAGCATCACTTGGTTCAAAAATAGGTATATTGGCTAGTTTAGAGTACCATCGATTATCCTGTTCATTTTGGGAGGAATACATATTCGGATCCTCGGCTTCGAATATCACCAAACCACCTTTCACACCTGCGTTTATTAGTGTCAATAAAGCATCTGCAGCAACATTTAGACCGACATGTTTACAAATAAAAATAGTTCTTCTCCCAGAAAATGAAAAGCCATAAGCACTCTCGAGAGCTACTTTTTCATTAATACTCCATTCAAGATAAAATTCATATTCTAATTCTTTAAGAATACCAGCTTGCTGTGCAGCATATAATGTATTAGGAATTTCTGAGGATGGTGTACCTGGATAAGTAAATAACGCTGAAACTCCAGCTTCAAGTATTCCACGTGAAATAGCTTCATTTCCTAATAGTGCAATCTTTTTACCTGGTTTGGAATTGTCAAAAATTTCCTCTAACCTAGCCACATTTAATTCATCCTATAAGGACGTACTAACAGATTATGATATATGATAAAATTGATATATTTCTTTCATATATCTAATCAAGATAGAACAGTAATGTGTTAAATATTTTGAGCTCAAAACCAAATTCTTTACAATTGATAATTTCAAAGAAGTGATTTAACATACCCACCATCAATCTGAAGTGCTATACCAGTTATATGGGAGGCTTGTTCTGAAGCTAAAAAGACAATAACATTTGCGATTTCCTCTGGTTTAGCAATTCGACCTAAAGCATTTAAATTACTCCAATTCTGCATAATTTCTTCTTTAGAAATCCTTTGTTTAATAGATAAAAAATCAGCTAACTCTTCTACACGTTGAGTATGTGTATAAGAAGGGCAAACAATGTTAATCAAAATATTATCTTTGCCTAATTCCTCACTTAGACTTTTTGATAATCCAGCTACACCTGCTCGGGTAACATTTGATAAAATTAATCCTTTAATTGGTTGTTTGACAGATACACTTGTTATAATGATGATCCTTCCATTTTGGTTTTGTTTCATCACTGGAATTGTTTCTTTACACAGATAGATTGAGCTCATCAAAACTTGATTTATCGCATTTTTCCAATCCTCAATTTCAAAATCTGAAAATGAGCCAGCTGGAGGACCTCCACAGTTAGCGACTAATACATCGATAGTACCAAATGTCTCAAGAGTTTCTTTGATTAAATTCTGCACCTCGTCATATTTAGTTAAATCACATTGAATAGCTAGGCATTTTACTCCATATTTGTCAATTGTTCTAGCAGTTTGCATCAAATCATCTTTTTCTCGGGCACATATTACTAAATATGCTCCTTCCTTTGCCATAGCGATTGCAACAGCTTTACCTAACCCCCTACTCGACGCAGTAACTAAAACTACCTTTTTTTTAAGTCTAAGATCCAAAATCATCAACTCAATGACTATTTAGAACAAAAAATAAAAAGTTCTTTGTTGTCTATAAACATCTAGGGAGAATCATAACTAAAAATAAAAATTCATTCTTCCCAAATTGTTTAGAATCTATACATTTCATTTGGAATAAATGGTTTTACAAGATGGTTTAATGGGACATCATATTATTTCTACTTGGCACCTTCCATTTTTTAAGAAACTAGTTAAGATAACTCATATAACCTAAAATTCAAAAGTGGAAAGATTTCATTTCTCTTGATATAGTGAAACGGTATTTTTTTTCGAAATCTTAGAAATATCAATTAAACAAAGAATTATTTTGTATTATTAGAGTAAGTACCTTTTAATTAAAGAATATTTATTAGGATATCACAAAAATTAGTCTTTTAAGTATTTATTCTAAGAATAGACACATCTAAACCCAATTTTGACGTTAAAAATGGATGAAATCGAATGAATAAAGACTTAACCCCATTTTTCGATCCAAAAGCTATGGCTCTCATTGGAGCGAGTGATCAACTCCCTTCTTGGGGTTTCAGAGTAGCTCATAATATCATTATTAATAATTATACTGGAGAATTTTTCCCCATTAGCTTAAAAAAGTCAGAAATCTTAGGCTTTAAAGCATATCCTACAATTCTAGATATTCCTAATGAGAAAAAAATAGATTTAGCTATAATAATAATTCCTGCAATTCATATTTTAGGAATTCTAGAACAGTGTAAAATTAGAGGAGTAAATCATGTAGTAATTATTTCTGGTGGTTTTAAAGAATCTGGAAAAACAGGACTTGAACTAGAAAAAAAAATCCTTGCTTTTTCAAGAGCTAATAACATTAGAATTATCGGACCAAATGGAATGGGTATAGTTTCAACACGAGTCCATCTATATGCTGTAATGTGGCCAACTGAAGGACTAAAACATGGAGGATTGACCTTTGTTTCACAATCGGGAAATATAGGAACAATTGGAATAAGTGTGGCCTCAAAACGAGGGATTGGCTTAAACGTGTATGTTTCAGCTGGAAACATGGCTGATTTATCAATGTCTGATTTCTTAGAATATTTTGGTAAGTACGATTCTAAAACTAAGGTCATTGGTTTTTATATGGAAGGTATTGAGGATGCACGCCACTTTGTTAAACTCGCAAGGGAAATTTCTAAAACTAAACCAATTATTATTCTAAAAGCAGGAGGATCAAAAGCGGGACGACTCGCTGCTAATTCACATACAGGAGCTATAACAGGAGATGATCTGGTTTTTAAGCAGATTATGGAGAGTGCAGGAGCTATACTAGTAGAATCTTTAGAAGAGATGTTTGATTTATTCTTAGGCTTTTCAAGATGGATTGATTGGAATTTTCCGAGAGGTAAAGTTGTTGTATTAACACTTGGCGGAGGTTGGGGTGTTATGACTGCAGATTCGTGCTCAAAGCATGGAATTACACTTGAACCACTTAGTGATGCACTCTTCGATAGAATTAACGCAATACTACCTCCATTTTGGTCTAAAGGAAATCCTATTGATACTGTAGCTAGTGTAGATCTTAATTCCCTAAAGGAAATTATTGTAGCCATATTAGAAGAAATGGTGAATATAGAGGCTATTTTTCTTTTAGGAATAGGAGGGTTTTCGTTTGTAGCGAACCTAGCAAAAAAATCACCTATTATACCTGATGATCAGAAGGGAAATTTTGATATGGTAATAGCAGGAGAAATCTCATTATTTCAAGAAATAATTTCCATTTCACAGAAATTCAAAAAGCCGATTTTAATTACTACATTATTGACATCTGAAGATTCACCAGCAGTTCAATACCTTAATTCACGAAATTATCCAATTTTCACTAGTCCAGAAAAAATGGTGAGAGTATTTCGTTATATGGTTAATTATTATAAATGGTGTAATAGGTTATAAACCTCTCTCTAGTTTGGTAAACCTTCAAAATAATGGAATAATAAAACATTAGTGACATTCTGGACTAGATTTTACAATAATCCCCTTAGAATTAGCTCATCATACAATCGATCAATTCTAATAAGGATTCCAATTGGATAACTTAAAGAGAGTCCCTATCTGACTTACTTATTATCTATTGTTAAAATCTTCTGAAGCAATAAGGAAAGAAAAACTTCTGTATTCTTTATTATAAGTTTTGCATTAATAATTAGTATAATGGTTTATGTCCAAAGATCATTCAGATTAAAAGATTCTTTAATTATATTTCCTAGAAAATCTGTTTTCGTGATCAAACTAAAAGTAAAAGTTGACGATGAAATAAGAAACCTATCAGAATATCCAGAAGGTTTTTAATATAAAAATTTCCTTAGAATTTAAATATATGATCAGAACTTCAGATATATGATAATTAATCATTTTAATGTACTATTGTCTGTAGTAAGCTTTCCCTCAATTATTTTTATCATTTAATATTTTCAAAAAATATATGAGTAATTTGATGAGAGTATTCTTTTGTTAAAATAATATAAAGAGGAACATTTATGGAATATAAAAATTTACTAATTGAAACTTTTGATAATATAACTAAATTAAAAATAAACAGAGAAAAAGCCCTTAATGCTTTAAACCCCGAAACGATCCAGGAACTTGAAATGTTTCTAGATCAACTTCAAGAATCTAAAGAAACAAAAGTATTAATTATAACAGGAGTAGGGGAGAAATCTTTCATTGCAGGTGCAGATATCACAACATTTCTAAATAAGAATCCTATAACTATACGTCCTTTTGTTTTTAAGCTCCAATCAATGCTTAATAAATTAGAAGACCTTCCTATCCCTGTCATTGCCCAGATTAACGGATATTGTTTGGGTGGGGGATTAGAACTTGCCTTAGCTTGTGATTTAAGGATTGCCTGTGATAAAGCCCTACTTGGTCAACCTGAAATTAAACTTGGAATTATTCCAGGTGCAGGAGGAACTCAAAGACTATCTAGAATTGTAGGAAAGGGAATTGCGAAAGAAATTATATTTCTTGGAGAAAATATTTCAGCTCAACGAGCTTATGAATTAGGTATAGTAAATAAAGTAGTCTCAGCTGAAGAATTAGACCAATCAGTATTAAAAATCGCAGAAAAAATTGTTAAAGGTCCTTCATTTGCCTTACATATGGCAAAAGAAGCAATTAATAGAGGACCTGAGATGTCTTTACTCGATGGTATAAGATTAGAGCTTGATCTTTTTACACTCTGTTTTTCTCATGAAGATATGAATGAAGGTGTTGATGCCTTTTTAAATAAAAGAAGAGCCAATTTTAAGTAAATTAGAGGATTAATCCCTATGGGAACCTTTATTCCTTGTCTTTTAGAGTATGAAAACCAATTATTTGAAAATTATAAAGAAAAAATACGAAATCGAAAACTTCCCATCATTGCCATTGGAGGATTCTCTGGTACAGGAAAAGATACGGTTGCTAAATTTGTACAAGAATATTTTCAAAGAGAAATGGGCATATTATTGACTATTTCTGGTGCTGGAGATTTTGTACGAAAAATTGCCAAAGAGTCAGGATACGAAGAAAAAAGAATTGATGAATTTATGAAATTTATCAAAGAAACCCAAAACCAAGAATTTGCACAAAAAGTCGATATAGAAATCGAAAAAAAAGCATTAAAGCAGGCTTTATTAACAGGAGGTATTTTTGTTGGAAGAATGGCTCCATTTGCTATAGGAACTCATGGAATTACTATTTGGTTAGAAGTATCAGCTCGCATCATTGCTCAACGTTTATCACAAGACAAACTCCGTTCCGAATATGGAATGAATCAAAAAGAATTAGTACAACGAATTAAGTCCAGGGATGAAACTGATGGAGCGAGATTAGAGGAAATCTATGGAATTTCGTTTAGAGATAAGAAGAATTTTGATCTGGTGTTGAGGAATGAAGGTGTTTCTATTAATGAACTCAAATCTATAGTCGAAAAATTATTAATTTCTAAAAAAGAAGAAAGTATTAAAAGTTCATAACTGAAATTATCTACTAATATTCAAAGAAGAAAGATACATTTTCCTATTGTTTATAGTCCTTATTCGTTCCAAACCCAACCACATTTTGTACACTTATAGAATGTAGTTGTTTCCCATTCCTCCTTTCTTCGATCTTCTCCTTCCCAATAAAGAGCTTCGTAATGTTGGCAACGTGGGCATCCTATTCGAATTGTAGGACGAATATCAAAATCCTCTTCTATAACAGTAAGTTTATCTTTCTCAGTATGCTTAATTTTCGATCGAATTTGATAAGAGGAATTTTTGAACTTTTCTTTTGACTGTGCTTTACAAACCTTGCAAAACAGGGAAATCTTTCCACTTTTTTCACGAGTTGGAACGAGTAGAGAACCACATGTTTCGCAGAAACTAACCATATTGAAGTTTCACCAATTTTGATATTTTTTAAAATTTTTTTGGGACTTTAACAGTCGTAGGCTGGAATATAAACTTTGTTTTTCTTCTTATCTTTTCTGGAATATTCTAATCCTATATTTAAAATCTACCATTAATGATTAGTAAAGCTTGAATCTTAATCAAATGATTATTTCTAAAATTTGATACAAATGGAAAATTGATAGTATTAGATTAAAAGAGAACCATATTTATTACAATAGGTTGATTTCTACTTTTAAAATTTTTCTTTTCTTTAAATTTAATTTTATTTCACTTCTTCAAAAGTAAAAATACAATTTGATCCTTTACCAGCACACAGAGGATCTTCAATCATCCGAAATTGTTTTTCAAGAACTTCAGACGAAAATCCAGCCCAAATATGCCCGAGAAATTTGCAAAATTCAAATTTTTTTCCATAATTTTCCGCTCCACATATATCTGATGGTGCGTAAAAGAGTAATTCATCAATCTCCTCTGGTGGTAAGAGTCCTATTCCTTTTAAAATTTGGTGGTTTTTCAGATCAGGCAGTGCTGTACGGAGCTCTTTGACCATATAAGAACCGATCTCTCGTGCAAACAGCTCGGCAGAGGGGTCTTCTTGTACTTCTAGGAAAAAAACCTCTAGTAATTTCAAAGGATAGACTTCAATCCCAGTTCGCTCTAATAGTTCGGGACGATTTTTTTCCACAACACTGTGGGTTCCTTCAATCAAAAATTGAATTGCACTTTGAACACGAACCCCAGTTCCCAAGATTGGTTCTAACAAAGTATTTGCCGGAAGTATAACTTCTGCTTGTTCTTCTTTCTTTATCTGAAAAGATTCTGCAAATACGTCTTCAGCAGCTCGAAACTGAATTTCATAAGAGAATCTTGGAGGAAGTAATTCGCCTTCAATAAAGGAAACTTCAACATTAGCATCAATAAATGAATAGCCTATCCCTTTTACTATTGATGTTAACAAAAGCTTAATTAAATTAGCTTCAAAATCATTGGAGGCTTTCCACAATCTACTCTTACCTAAGAAAATTTTTCCTAATCTCACATCTTCTAACCATTCAATTTCACAAGGAGAAAAACCTAAAGATGCTAGAAATAGTTTTGCTTGGGCTGTAGGGTTATCAGAAGCAGAAAGAACAAAACTAGATTTCACCAAGTCAATTATATTATGTTCTAAACTTTTAACAGTCTCCTCGCTTTTAGAACGCTTTAAAAGTTCCTCTGATAACTTCAGAACAGTTAGAGTTAAAAAGCGTTTGACTCTCACACCTGCTATAGCTTCAGAATGACTTGATTGGGAACGTTCTGTCAATATTTCTTCATCCTATTTAAATTAGTTGAATTTATGTCAAATGAAAAGAAAGCCATATAAATCTTCACAGCCACGTTGCAAATAATCGAGAATGCTTTTTAAAGCATTTGATCAAATAGAATCTAAAGAAGATATAATGCCTTATTCTGTAATTCAAGTGTTGCATTTATCAATTGAAGGTAAAAACTCATGAGCCGATTTGTTCGTTTTTTCAAACGTTTATTTATTCCAGAACTTAGTCATGAGGTGGCTCAGGAGGCTGAAATTCGTGATAAAATCTCGAAAACTATTACAGATGACCAAATATATGTTCAAACCGTTAGGAACGCGCTCAAGGTAGCTGATGCGTCAATAGAGGATAAATTAACATTTGCTTTCTCTTCACTACCAGACGCAGTTACCAATTTTGAATTAGCAAAAACTCTATTCGTTGATATTATGGATTTTCTGGTATCAAATCAAGAAGTTACTCCTGCTGAACAAATGCTTTATTTAGCTAAATTAAAAAAGGTTAATTCTTTCGAAGAGTTAATGACGCTTGCTGCTTCTTGAATTCTGCCTTAACTCTTAGAATCTTAAATTTGAACCTCTTGTTTAACTAGCTTCTCCTTGTTACTATCTACAAGATGTTGGGCCATATGTTCAAATGTCTTTTGAATATGATCTCCAGTCTTAGCACTTGTCTCAAAAAAGTTCTCCATTCCTAAATCTTGCTTAGCTTTTTCTCCTTCATCAAATGTGACTTCTCGTTCATCCTCTAAGTCACATTTATTACCAACAAGGTACATTCTTGTTTCTGGGGAATATTTAATAAGCTGTTCAATCCAAAGAGGAAGTTTAATGAGGGTATCTTTACGGGTTAAATCATATACTAGCAATGCCCCTGAAACACCTTGAAAAAAAACCCTACCAACTTGTGAAGATCTTGCATGTCCTCCAATATCCCAGATTTGCAGACCAACTTTTACCCTTTTTCCATCTATAGTATCAAGATTCACAGATTTGACTAAAAAATTAGCCCCAATAGTGGCCATATAATCTCCTGGAAAACGATCCTCAACATATCTTAAGACCATACTTGATTTTCCTACACGATATTCACCTAGAATAAGTACTTTTGCCAGATAATTATATTGGATTGAAGACACAGTATTTCACGTCATCTGGTATAATAGTCTTAATTATGTTAAATACAGAAGATTGTAAATAATTCAAATATAACTAAATATCTTATAGATTTATACCGTAGATTTTCCTAATAAAACTTATCTTTAGTTACAGTTAATTCGAATATTTTCCCAAACATTTTAATGAATTATAAATTAATACTGACCATTCTAATATTTTGATTCGCTCCTAATATAACAGTCTCTTCATTCAGAACCTTTTTTATTTTCTTTAGGCTAGTAATTGGATTAATGAATAAGGATCAAGGTATATTTTTGATGCTTATTTGAATTATAATCCAAATTCTCACTTTTATTATTCTTCATTATAAATTAAGACTAAAATGAGGTTTTTAGAGCGAAAAATACTAAAATTCAAAAATAAAATTAATAATAATGTGCTTTCGAAAATATTTCCACTTTTCAGAAGTTAAGAAAATAACACGACGTAAATCAACGACACGCAATCCTGTAAAAGTTTGCCCAATTTGCTTAAGCTTATCAATCAAGAGAATCCCTAATCCTTTTCTTGGATTAATTTCTCCCCCAACATTTTATTGCCAAGAATGCCAATATCAGGGTCCAATATATGCAGAAATTGAGAATTCGGATTACCAACATTATTTAGACACGAAAGAAGCTTCTTCTAGGTTTTAAAAGGTAATGTCGGAGACCATCCATATTTTAAAAAATCTAATACAGATTAATACTGAAAATCCTCCTGGATTCACAAAAGAAGCATTATTATGGATAGAAAACTGGGCAAATGAGAAAAAAATAACATCCGAAATTCAATGGTTTAATGAGTCAAAGGGAAACATTATCCTTACTCTTGGAAAGGGAAATAGAACCATTTTATTGACGGGACATCTTGATACAGTTCCTATAGGAGATAAAACCGCTTGGAACGTCGATCCTTTTGAAGCTAAGGAAATTAATGGAAATATTTATGGAAGAGGATCTGCTGATATGAAAGGAGGGATTGCAGCGTGCCTCTCAACGATGGATAACCTTAATAGAAAATTAAATCTTGATGATTTTAATTATAAATTAGTTTTTTTAGGTACTTCTGATGAAGAAGTAGGATTAGAAGGATCAAAAGAAGCTCTAAAGAAAAATTTAGTGGAAAACGTTGATTTTATAATTGTAACTGAACCTACTTCTTTGAAAATAGGAATAGCTGAAAAGGGGATGCTATGGGTTACAATAAAAGCAAAAGGGAAAGCTGCTCATGGTTCTACTCCAGATAAAGGGATAAATGCAATTGAAAGACTAATTGAGCTAATCCCAATGATAAAAAACTCTGTTCCAGCTGATATTGATCCAATTTTAGGATTAAATACATTGAATATTGGTACTATTTCAGGAGGTAAAAGTGCAAACATTGTACCAGAATATGCTGAAATAAATTGCGATTTTCGTTTTATTCCTTCATTTAATCCTATCGAATTTATTCAAGATATTCAAAATATTATTTCACATGTAAATTCTCAAGATAAAGGCCATTTTACTTTAAAAATCAATCAAATTATGCCTACTATTTCAACTCCTAAAAAAAATAAATACCTGGAGCTTTTCCTTAATCATAGCAATCTTAAAGATATTATTGGACTCAATTACGCAACTGACCTTGCAGTACTTTGTAGTGTCAAGGGGATGAACACTATACCATTTCTGATATATGGACCAGGAGATCCTAATGCCATTCATATTACAAATGAAAAGGTTCCCATTTTAGAAGTACTTGAAGTGAGGAATACCTTAACAAAGTTCCTTTTTGATTTAAATACGAAAATAAGAAGAATTTGAATATAATTACTCTTATTTTCTTGATTTTAGACTATTAACAAATAATTCTTGATCCTTAGTTTCTATAGCAAGAGGATTAACCTTTCTAATTCTCATCATAGCTTCCTCAGGTGTCAGATTTTCTAGAATTACTAGTAAAGAAGCTAATACAGTTCCTGTTCGTCCGTGACCAGCAGTACAATGAATTAATAAGGGGAGACCAGTTTTTTCACAGTATTCTGTATAAAACTCTATAATTTGTTCAATATTCGAAGAGGAAGGAATGGAAAAATCCAGTATAGGAATATTAAGATATGGTATATTTAGCATGAGAGCTAAATCTTTTGTATTAGGAGTTTCCTGTAATGATACTAGGCCTCCCCAAGGTATCTCTTTTAGATAGGGAATATCTGTAATATGTGGTTCGCTAGATCCAGCTAATTTTCCTTTAATAATCCAGTATAGGAACAATTTTACTCATCTTTTAAGAAAAATAGAAATACTTTGTAAATCTTCTTCTTTAAAAAAAATTGGATGATAAAGGTTTATTAAAATTAAAAAAAATAGTTAATCTAAATCTGCATGAAATTAGGAAAAAATCTGTTAATAAGATTTTACAGATAGAATGAGATTAGAATAAAAATTAAATTAATTAATGGGAATTTAGATTTTAATTATAATTGCAGATACAGAAAAAAGTAATAAATTAGATATTATGAATTCCTTAATTAATTTAGAATACATTGGTTATCAGATTGAATACAAAAGACTTGATTTTTTTTCGAAGGAAAGAATTGTTTGTTCTCCTCTTCTTCCTTCTTTTAATTGCATTTTCACAAATTGCACTAGATAACCAAAATCTTAGATCATCACGAATGATAAATATCAATCCTTTACTTGTTATTGAAACTACTTTTGTTGAAAATCTAGGCCTTTTACTTCCGATATTCACATCTATTTTTTTATTCTTCCATAATCGTCGAAAAGATGATTATTCATGGGTACCCCCTATAAGCTGGATAATTATCTTTATGCTCATTTTCATCGCACTTAGTTTACTCCCTACACCTCAAAATCTGGAAAAAATAATTCCTGATAACACAACTACTACAACGATTATTCCAAAGACAACTTCTACATCAGATAATGTCATTCCTCCATCTACTTTCCCTACCTATACAGTTCCTTCATCAATGGACAATAAATCTCCATTTAACAAATTTTTACAAGATTTTCGAAACATATTTGTCATTTTAATACTATTTCTTCCTTTAATTGTAATTCTAATTCTTCAGAGAAGAGTTGATCAAATATCTTCAGATGATAAACCGAATGATGAAGAAATCCAAAAGGATAAATTACATCAATTTAAGGCAAAATCCATTTTAGAATGCTACTATCAATCTTCTGATTCATTAGAGGATAGAGGTGCCGATAATTCTCCAGATTTAACACCTACAGAATTTAAAATAGATGTAAATCGAAAAAATTTGACAACTGAAGATTCTATTGAGGGAATCACAGGTTTATTTGAAGAAGCGAAATTTTCTCACCATGAAATCACTGAAGAAAAAGTAGAGAAAGCTAAGCAATTTTCCTACAAAATACTTTCAGCAGGATGGAAAAATCAAGAAATAGAGGATGAAGAATCTTGAACTTGATAGATATTGCTGTTCCTGTTTTAATGACCACTTTTCCATTTGTACTGATATCTCTACTGTTCTTTGGATTAAGAGCCATTTATTCTCATTGGCTAAAGGACATTGAATACCCTGATGTTCATAATTATCGGAAAGGGAACACAGAATATAAGGAACCTCCACGACCTCACTCTAAAAGCTTTAGTGATTTAGTAGAGTTAGCTATAATGTCAACACCACATCGTCAAAGACAACTTGCTAGAACATTTTCGCAATTGCTTAATGAAACATTAAACCACGATTTATTTACAGAAAATTTGATGAGTGAGA
Source organism: Candidatus Hodarchaeum mangrovi (assembly GCF_975850365.1). NCBI lineage: Archaea > Promethearchaeati > Candidatus Hodarchaeota > Candidatus Hodarchaeia > Candidatus Hodarchaeales > Candidatus Hodarchaeaceae > Candidatus Hodarchaeum > Candidatus Hodarchaeum mangrovi. The sequence goes on from NZ_CDLCQJ010000008.1 coordinate 44,066, forward strand.
GTTTGAAATCATTAATAGATAATCCTGATAGATGGTTAGATCAAATGTATGATGAAATCTCACGATCATCAGAATTAAAAAAGAAATTTACCTCAGAAATTTTACATAATCATTTTATTCAATTACTCAAAGAAATAAAAGAATTAATTCAAATTCCTCTACTTCCAGAATCGGATTGATGAACAATGAATATTGAAACAGCCTCAGAATTAAGTTTAAATATTCTTAAAGAAGTTAATAAACATATTATTGGAAAGGAGAACACTTTAAAACAAGTAATGCTTTCATTCCTTGCAGATGGGCATTTATTATTTGAAGATTATCCTGGTTTAGCTAAAACCATGATATGCAGAACCTTTGCTTCAACTTTAGGATGTAAATTCAAACGTATCCAATTTACTCCCGATTTATTACCTCAAGATGTAACAGGGTCAGAAATTTATAATCAAAAAAATAACGAATTTGAATTCAAAGAGGGTCCAATATTTGCTGATATTATATTGTCAGATGAAATAAATAGAGCAACACCAAAAACACAAAGTGCTTTACTTGAAGCGATGGCTGAATATCAAGTAACAATTGGAGGTACCACCTATAAATTAACTGGTGAAGGAAAACCTTTTTTGGTTGTAGCAACTCAAAATCCTCTAGAATTAGAGGGGACTTTTGCACTCCCTGAAGCTCAAATAGATAGATTCTTAGCTAAGATTAGCATTGGATATCCTTCAAAAGAAGCAGAAAAAACCATTCTTACAAATAGAATCGGTAGAAAGCAGAAATCTTTTGAAGTTACTCGAATCATTGATCGAAATATTTTCTATAACATGCAACGAACGGTTGAAGAAGTTTATGTTTCTGATGAAATAAAAGAATACATTGTTGATATAGTACAATATACAAGAGAAATGCCTCAAGTAAAGGTTGGAGCTTCGCCACGAGGTTCTTTAGATTTGATGGCATTAGCTAGAGCAAACGCTGTACTCGAAAAACGTGATTATGTTATACCCCAAGATATTAAGGAACTAGCTGTAATAGCATTAGGTCACAGATTAGTTCTGGAAATTGGTTCATGGTTATCTGGTACTTCTGCAAATATGTTAGTTGAGAAGGTATTGAAAGAAATAAAATCCCCGAGAAGAGAATAGAGAAGCCAGGAGGATTTTAACTGGTAAAATATTTTCGATTAGACTCTTTCTTGATAATATCATTTTTTTTGTTAATTTTGGGTGTTATTCTTCGCTTATGGCTTTTAGCAGGACTAGTTTTCCCTCTCATTATCATTTTTTACTATTCCCTAAGTACTGAAGAAATTTCAATAGATAAAGTCATCATTAAAAGGTGGATTTCAAGAGATAGAACTGAAGAAAAAGGAGAACTCATAAATGTGAGATTGGATATATTAAACAATGGCCCCCGTATACCTGTTTTTGAGATTGTTGATAAAGTTCCAGAGGAATGCACAATTCATGAAGGATCGAACCATTGGTTATTTGAAATTAAACAGAATGAAACTATAAGCCTTAATTATGGAATAAAATGCCATAAACGGGGAAGATATATTTTAGGTCCAGTGATAACGCGAGGTTTTGATATTCTCCACTTTCATAAAAAAATTAAGGAACATGAAGTGTATACTTCCTTCGCAGTAGTTCCATCATTAATCAAACTTAGGGAACTTCCTATTGATCGTCAAAGATTATTACCAGAAGTAGGATACATCCCAAGTATAACTTATAAAGGAAGGGATTTTGATTTTCAAGGTGTGAGGGATTACAAAGAAGGAGATGAACTTCGAGCGATTAATTGGAGAGTAACTGCAAAATATAATAAACTGTCAACAAATGAATATGCATTAGATCAAGCAGCACGTATTTTCATCATTTTTGACCATACTATATCCACACAAAGAGTACTAGAAGAAGGAGTCATGGCTGCTTTAAGTACCGTAGAATATCTTATTTCGCAAAGAAATAAGGTAGGATTTTTCACCATTGGGGAATTTGTTGAGGAAATCCCTCCAGCTTCAGGTAAAAGACAATTATTACGAATAAATGAAGTACTTATAGATGTTAAACCTTCATTTCCAGCACATGAAGGAGTATTAACTCTACGTTTACAACGTAGATTACTTTCATCATTGCCTCCTATATCACAGATATTTTTTATAAGTCCATTATACAATAGAATTATATTAAATTTCCTTAATGAATTAGCTGAAAAAGGACATGAAATTATCCTTATCATGCCCCGTTTAGAATCAATCTATGAAGAGAGTAGAGTTGTCCCTAATGCCTCTTTTTTAGCAAATGGACTTCTAGCTTTGGATAGGAATTATGTAACAAATCAATTATCAAAGTTAGGAATTACACAGATTTTTTGGTATCCTTATGGGCCAAAATATGAAACGATTAAAGTGAGAAGGACAAAATGAAATTACAACCGTTTATCTGGATAATCCAATTAGCAATGATTTTTACCTTTCTATTTTTTTCCTTTATTCCAGTAATATACTCTTGGCTTACAGTATTATCTCCCATTCTTTCAGCAAGCGTTCATCTTTATTTTTTAATTGGGATTTTTTTTCTTTTAATAGGATTTATCACTCTTTTTGGAATTGTAACCTTAAAACCACAGTTAAGAATCTTTAGTTCAGGATTTTTTTCTTTTGGGGTCATTTTTGGGCTTTCAGATGCATATTTATTAGCTTTAGGGGTTGTTATATCTTGGGTATTTTATGAAATTTGGGATATCGGGTGGAGATACTCAATCCTTGATGAAGAATATGACCCATATGAATTACAGACATTAGAGAAAAAACTGTTGAATCGATTGTTTTTTAATCAATTATCAGCTTTAGGAGTATTTGCATGGATTACTCTTTCACTTTCATGGGCAATGTTATTCATTACGACTCATTCATACATTCAGCTTGGAAAAGAGCATTTTGGGACCCTAGGACTTTCTCTTTCTGCTAGTATGTTACTTTTACTTTATTTAATACCACGTTTTACAGAGAAATCCAATCAGAAAGAACAAAACTAGAATTAATAGTCTAAAATTTGATCAGATCTTATAAAAAATACTCTTTTCTCTTTCATTTTTGAGATTGCAGTAGCAACACTGTTTTCAGGGGAATTTACAGGCTTTGTGAGGTCAATAATATAATATACTTCAAATTCAAAATTTCTAGCATCAATAGCACTATAAAAAACACAGTAATCCAACGCTAAACCACACAAATAGACACGTTTAACCCCTATTGATTTTAAAAATGATTGAAGCCCCGTTTCAGTCTCTTTATCGTTTTCAAGGAACGCGGAATAAGAATCAATTGTCTGATGATGCCCTTTTCTTAGAATCATTGTTGCATACACAGTATTCAATCTTGGAGCGAAGTTTGCACCTTCTGTACCTTGTACACAATGATCTGGCCAGAGAATTGGACCTATACCATGCCCCGTAATAGGATCATATGGAGACTTACCTTCATGCATCGAAGCGAAAGATAAATGATCTTTTGAATGCCAATCTTGGGTAAATATTATCGGTATGTCTTTAGTGCGAAATTTTTCAAGTAATAAATTGATACCTGGGATAATTGTATCCCCCTCGGCAACTGGTAACCTACCACCAGGTAAAAAATCATTTTGCATATCAATTACAATTAAAGCATCATTTGGACCAATTCTAACTAAACCTTCAAGCCTTATATCTTGAATCTCCATTAAATCACATCAATTTTTCCAGTTAATCTCCCTCACAATTATAGGATACAAAAACGTTTCTCTCTGTAAAAAACAAGTTAAAAGAAAAAGAAATAATTAATTTTGATGAAATAGTATTACTTGAAGATATATGTTCTACAAGGAAAACAGAGCTCTTTTCACTGATTTATACGAGTTGACAATGAGCCAAGGATATTTCAATTACGAGATGAATGATAAAGCCACTTTTGATTTGTTTTTTAGAGAAAATCCCTTTAATGGTGGATATTCTGTTGCATGTGGCATTTCATTAGCTTTAGAATATTTAAAACATTTTAGATTTACCGATAGTGATATTAATTATTTAAAAAGAAAAAATTTATTCAAGGATGAATTTCTAGAATTTCTTTCAACAATAAGGTTTACTGGTACTGTTGAAGGTGTTCTGGAAGGAACGATTATGTTTCCTTACACACCGATTATTAAAATTACAAGTTCTCTCATTGAAGCTCAGCTAGTTGAAACCGCCCTACTAAATATAATAAACTATTCAACTTTAATTGCTACTAAAGCGGCTAGAATTACTCATTCAGCTAAAGGAGGGAAAATAGTTGAATTTGGATTGAGAAGAGCGCAAGGTGATAGCGCTTACATTGGTGTAAGAGCTGCTTTAGTTGGTGGATGTGTAGGTACTTCCTTTGTTAAAGCAGGCGAAATTTGGGATTGTCAAATTGCAGGAACACAAGCCCACTCTTGGGTTCAAGCATTCCCATCAGAATATGATTCATTTAAAGCATATGCTAATTCTTTTCCAAAGAATTGTATTTTACTATTAGATACTTATAATGTACTAAAATCAGGTTTACCCAATGCTATTCAAATTGCTAAATATCTGAGAGCGCAAGGAAAGGAATTACAAGGAGTACGAATTGATTCTGGTGATCTTGCTTATCTAGCACTTGAAGTATATAGAACATTCTCAAAAGAGGGTTTTCCTAATATTTCTATAATTCTCTCGAACGAGCTGGATGAGTATACTATCAACTCGATTGTTCAACACATTAAAGAGCAAGGAAATAACAATGAATATGATAAGAATATATGTAATGAAACAATAAACCATCTTATTTATGGTGTAGGCACGCGATTAATCACTGGAGGAGAACAAGGAGCGTTGGGAGGAGTCTATAAATTGGTTGCTTTTAATGGAATACCCCGTATCAAAGTTAGTGAGAACCCACAAAAAACTATAAATCCTGGAGACAAAACTGTTTGGCGAGTAAGCGATTCCAAAGGAAAATTTTTAGCTGATGTGATAGGATTATCTCATGAAAATCCTATTGAAGCTGGAGATACGATTTTTCATCCAATAGATCCTTTAAAAAAGTTTGTTATTCCCCCTAATGTAACAATTGAACCTTTATATCAGAAAATTATGGAGAATGGAAGAATAACCTTAAAGGAAACAATCTTTAGCTGGAAAAACGGCCAAAAAAATTTTATTAATCAATTCAGAAAACTAGATCCAACATTTAAAAGACTACTAAACCCACATATTTATAAGGTTAGTTTAAGCAAAAAATTGTTTCAATTAAAGATGAATCTAATAAAAAAATACTCTCCAGATGATATTAAAGAAAATCATCAGAATTTAATCAGCAATTGATTTACATTCTAATAAATCCTAGAGAATTTGATAGGATTTTCAAATTAAAAACTATAATATTTATAGTAGCTCAGTTTAAATCAATATCAGATTCTATTGTTATGAGCTAGGAAAATTATATCTAAAGTAGGTCTTAACTCTACTTTCCACTATCCCCAATGGGAAATGGATTTGAATGAAGTCGATTATTAATTTAATTATTATTAGAGGGTCTTGATTGCCATTATATAAAATTTGTTTATTGGGTGACGGTGGTGTTGGAAAAACATCCCTTCGTGAAAGATTCCTTGGTAAAGGATTTCAATCTGGGTATATTTTGACTATTGGTGCAGATTTTGCGGTCCAGAATCTCGAGATTGATAATAGACAATATAAGTTTCAAATCTGGGATTTAGCTGGACAGCAACGTTTTTCTGCGGTGAGGACTCTCTATTATAAAGGATCCCATGGCGCTATCCTCGTTTTTGATCGTACACGACCAGATTCACTTTATAATTTAGAAAATTGGAAAAAAGAACTTTTTAACAATGTAGGAAGACAAGTTCCTTATGTAATTCTTGGAAATAAGAGTGATTTACCAAATACAATTGACGAGGAAGAATTGAACAACTTTATTGAAAAATCACAACAAGAAATCCAAAATATTCCATTTAGGATCAAATACCTAAATACATCAGCAAAATCAGGTGAAAATGTCACAGAGGCCTTTTCTGTTCTAGGTAGATCTATAAAAGACTTCATTGAAAAATATAAACAATTTCAAACTAATTAATCACTTCTTAATTAATTTAGGAATATCCGAAGGAATAGAAATAATAGTAAATTCTTTAGCTAACTTACTTATGTTACTAGCATCAACCTTTCTAACATTTATTGATATTACATCTCCATAAGTGAAAATATTAGGTAGTTTATGCACACAAACTTTACAACCAACACAAAACTCAGGAAGAAATGTTATAGTTTCTCTTATGTATTTAATAGCCTCGTATTTACACAAAAAATTCCCAAATTCCTGATCACCTAATCCTCCAGTAAAACGAATAGGTAATTTAGTTTTAACACTTCCTTCTTCCATATCAGTAGGTACTAGTACAATTTCTTTGCCCATTTTGACAGAATTAATAATTAGGTTTGTAATCAATGTATCATTCACCCCTGTACATATTTTCGCTGCTGTATTCGAAGTTAATGGGCTAACAATGATGTGGTGAAAAGAGTATTGGCTTAAAGATTGCGCGACAGAAAAACTTGGGTCATAACGATTGATAAGATAATGAAAACCTCCTTTAACAAGAATTTTCTCTATATTATAGTTCACAATCTCTTGATTTTCAAAAATAAAAAAAATTTTTTCTTTAAAATGTGTATATTTTTGTATCTCATAAAAAAAACCATAACGGTTTGCTACTAATGCTCCTGAATTTGAGAATACCATCAAAACCTTAATGGAATAATCTAGAATTGAAATTAATGCCCTAAAATTTTCTTCAAAATGATGGCCACCCCCAGTATAACACCATAATATTAGAGGATCATTTGAATGGATAAAAGAGATCATAGGAGTGAATGAAAGATCGTAATTAGATGATTGATTCATATCTTTAGTGAATTAAGAATTAATTTTCAGTCTTTTCCTCAAAGTGTTTTATCTCACAATTTGGCCCTAGTTTAACAGATGTCCCTACCACATAATCAGCTTTAACTCCTTCAAGGTAGACCTTGCCTTCGGAAATGATCTGATTCACTGTCAAGGTTCCCTTTCGCTTTTCTTGTTCTATATAAATGTCACCTAGGCAAATTAAATTCCCTTCAATAGATGATTTATCCTCTAAACTACATGTAAATTTGCTACAGTTTACATCTCCATTTATTTTAAAAGCACCATTGATCTCTGCATCAAAACATGCTAGATCCCCATTAATTTTCAGTGCTCCACTACAATTGAGTTTAGCATTCTCAGCAACAACAGGACCTTCTATTTTACCTGCTCCAGATAGATTAAGTGTTTCATGAACAGTTAAAGGCCCATCTATTTTATAAGATCCAGATGCTGTAAAAGAATTCGTCTCAAGAGCCCCATTTGCTTTGAAAGACCCAGAAACTATAAGCTTTTCCGTCTTCATATCACCAGGTAACGTACCAGACCCACTAATTCTTATTTCTTCATCTGAAATACTCCCTGATCCTGAAATTGAAATAGATCCACCACGCCATCCTTCAACATGACCAGATCCAGAAATATTAATTTGAGAATCAGTTACTTTTCCTGATCCTGAAATGCTAATGTAACTCAACCCACGAAATAAACTCTTTTCTTTAATAAGATGAATTTGTTCTTCAAGTTTTTGCTCATATTTCTGCTTTAATTCCTTATATTCCTCTGAGGAAATCTCATCGTTTTTTAATCGAATATCTAATGATTTAATTAAGGTTTTTAAATCATCTATTTCTTTATTTGACAATGAATTCACTTCTTCCTTCTTATTTCCTATATAACCTTTAATAATTTTCAATATTCTTAACAAGAATCTCTGATTTTATTATTGATTCAGATTATGTTTATAATATTCTAAAATAGTGAGTTAATCCAATAAACCATTGAGTTTATTAGATGACATAAATAGTATGTCTTAGAGACAAGCTGTAAGTTCTTTGATCAAACCTCTAAGTTTATATATTATTTTAATTGCTTTGAGGATTTTTAATGGATAAAATTTTTGAACAGCGAGTTGAGAGTATTCTAAAGATCCTTGCTGATTCTACACGTAGAGAAATTGTTAAATTAATAAGTGAGACTCCGATGAATCCCAAGGATCTAGCGGAGAAATTAAAAATATCCAGACCAGCGGTTGAAAAACATTTAAAGCTTTTAAAATTAAATTATCTCTGTGAATTAACAGTAGAACCTTTTCCAACGCCTCATTATGTTTATTTTATCACTGATATTGGACTTATGTTACTAGATTCTATTACTACTGCATGCTTACAGTATTTTCAATCTTTAGAAGGAATTATTGAGTCAGAATTAGATCAAATTGAACGGAATTTTGTATTAGGATTAATTACGAGAAATGAATATGATTCAAAACGAAACCAATTACTTATCAAACGTAATGAGCTAGAATCACTCCAATTGACCCGAATATGGGTTGAAGAAGCTAAAAAAGTTGTTGAAGAACATACTATTAAGAGAACCTCAGAGGAGATGCAATAAATCAATAAGTATTTTCAAATTACGAGAATGTTTAGTTCTATAAATTCGAAAATTAAGGAGCTGTAAATCAGGATTGTGAGGTTGAGATGGGGAACGGATTTCAAGCACATCTATATAGTTATTAAAAAGTTTAATACAAGCTACATTAGCTTCTTTAGGGTATTCCATCGATACCCGATCCTCATGAAGTCGTACATTAACTGTTCCAAGATACATCTTCGCAGAAGAAGAGATTGCATCAGAGATCATTAAAACTAATTCTCCAATATCTAAAGACCGTTTCAAGGGATCTCTTAGAATTTTTCCAGGATCCTTTTTTCCGATAACGGGTGTGTAATTAGAATCAAGAGGACCCATAGCACTGTCTTGTGTGATCCCACCTTCAGTTCTGTGACCTGTAATTTCAAGAGATATGTCCTCATGAATCACTTCAATATCATTTGGATCGTAAAGATTACATAGAGCTAAAGTACGCTCATTTGGAGCTGGAAAGATAGAACCAGCTTCTTTGAGTAAAATTTCAGTTATCCAAAGGCGTTCTTTCGTAACTACACTTAAATTTAAGGTAGCAGGATCAAGAATCAATAGTAATTCTGGTGTTTTCATCCCACAAATAGCTGCTAAGCTTGTAGTCTTCTGACTACCAGTTTTATCCATTAAAGTATGTAGAATAGAGGGAATAATGACTGTATCTTGATACTGAAGAGTATTATCGCTGTCAATGGTGAGAGGATCATCCATTGGAACATTATAAGCATGATGTATCCATACATCACCTTTAATTGATAATTGATTTTGGATATTCTCTAATAAAGATTTTTTACCGGGAAATGCAAGATCATTTCGATCTTGAAAGGTTTGTACTTTGCGTGGTTTTAACCTTTTTTTTCCCATGTTTATATTTTAAATGATAGATGATTAAAAAAGTAGCTAATACATTTTTAGAATATTCTTTAGAAATTTCTAGTTAAAGTTTGATTACAATCTCAGGAGTGAAGCGTGCAATTCTTTTTCCTAATTCTAATCTTTCGATCATGGGAAGGATTTCGTTAGAGCCACGATAACCATATTCTAAAGCCTCTATGTCCTGAATGATCAAACAACTCTTCATGGGAGCATTACTTAATCTGAAAAAAATTTTATTATTAAAAATTATTTTTTCTACATCGGAATAAGGATAGAGTAATTTATAACCTCCACCATGAGGAAGAATGTTTGCATTTTGTATAAATTCTTCATGACCATAGCTTTGAGCTCTTTCTAATTGTTTAACTGTCCAATGATTCTTCTTAATATTTCTTAATCCCTCATACAAATAAATAAAAGAATATCCATTAAATCCTAAAGGGAAAAGTCTTAAATTTTTATCTCCTGATTGATGCAATGAATTTGAGAGCCCTAACCGCATAACTTGAAATCCATTTTCCTTAAAATAACCTTGATGGGTAGGATTTGAAATTATTTCAATGTTTTCTTCCCCAAATAATTCTTTTGCAATGGAAGTACGTTTATTCTTGCTAAAAGTTTCCATTTTTTGAAAAAAATTAAAATATTCTGCTATTTTTTCTTTTGGTAACCCTTTAACACTTCCAAAGGGAGATTCGAAAGAAATGAAATCATTTTGAGACCACATACTCAAGCGATCTTTCTGAGTTTGTTGAGAGGAATGGATTAATACATAATTTCCAGGAGTAAGCCAACTTCTTATAGCTTGGTCATTAGAATATAGATCATCTAGAAAAAGAAAATCAATAAAATGATTGGATTTCCAAACATCCCATTTTCCTTTCTCACTTCCAATCGGGATTCCATTTTTCTTAATTTTGTCAATTTTTATCATAATATCTTTTAATGATGGAAGATTATGGATTTTGTAAAAACCATAACCACAACCATTAGGATGAAGTAAACTAGGAAATATATAATCTTTAGTGGCTACCAAACAACCATATCCGACCCCTTCATTGAATCGCTCTTTATTTCGAGTAATACCACCATCAGGTCCAAATATCGTGATTACATTGAATGGATCCTCACCTAATGACCTATAAAAATATTTTATTTTAGCTAATCCAATACTCATTACTTCTTTGGCTAATAAACATGTTAAATCGTTTGTTGCCCAAGTATAAATTTCATTTTTTGCTTCTAGAAGGAGTGTTTCATTGTTTGAAAGATTGTTCATTAATTCAACCTTATTTCATATTTATTCAAATTTTCTAGGATTACAACTTAAAATTTATTCTATATCAAAAATCTAATTTTAAATTATAACTCTTAATATCCTTGGGCTTGCCCATCCTTACGTGGATCTGACCCTGCAACATAGATGGTAGTTCCAAGATCCTTTTTGATAATTTGACCACCACCAAAGTTCATGCCAACACAATCTACCACATGATGACCCTTTTCTCTTAATTTCATTCTAATAGAGATTGGGATAGGATCCTCAAACCCAACAACATTAGAAAGTTGATCATGATTAAACCTAGGAGCCTCAATTGCTGATTGAGGATCCATGTCAAATAGAACCATGTTTAAAAATACCTGAGCTTGACCCTGAGGTTGATGATGACCACCCATGACTCCAAATGAATAAATAAAATCATTTGCTGAGTTAGTTACCAAGGCAGGAATAATAGTGTGATAAGGACGTTTTCTAGGCGCGTATTGATTTGGATGATTTTTCTTTAAGGAAAATCCAGCTCCTCTGTTCTGAAAAGCTATACCAGTTTCAGAATCTACAATACCAGAACCAAATCCATAAAATAGAGAGTTTATAAATGATATTGACATTCCTTCATTATCAGCAGCGGTTAGATAAATAGTATCTTCTCCCATGTTCAATGCACTCGGAAGATCGCGCATAGCTTGGAGTGGATTAATTTGACTCGATCTTGTTTGAGCATACTTTTCAGTCAAAAAGTCTTCAGTTGAAATCTTCATCCACCCTGGGTCAGCAATATTAGCAAAAGCGTCAGCAAAAGCTAATTTTTTTGCTTCAATCAAACAATGTAAATAATCTATCGAATTATGTGAATATTGGCCAATATCATATTCTTCAGCAATCGATAAAATTAGGAGAGTAACTAATCCTTGTCCATTGGGCCCATGTTCCCACAAAGTATGATCATAAAATTCTTTTGAAATTGGTTTTGTCCATTCAGCTTTAAAATCAGTAAGATCAGATAAAGAAATAAAGCCTCCTTTATCTTCAAAGAATTGTACAATATTTATAGCTAATTCCCCATCATAAAATACCCGAGAGCCCTCTTTAGCAATTTTTTCTAATGTTTCAGCTAATTTTTGTTGTTTAAAAATTTCTCCTGTAACAGGAGCTCGCTCTTGGTTAATTAAATAAGTATTAGTGGCTCCTTCATTAAGAAAAAGCTTGGGTTCTAATTCTTTCCATACTTGTGCAATAACAGGACTTATTGGGAAACCATTTTTAGCGTAATATATAGCAGGGGCAAGAATAATCTCCCAAGATAATTTTCCTAATTTTTCATGAGTTGTCTCCCACAAACTTAAAGCCCCTGGAACAGTGATAGGAAGAAATCCAGTTAAAGGTATTGATGTCAACCCTAATTCTTCAGTTAAATATTTATAAGAAAGAGACTTTGGGGCAAAGCCTGATCCATTAATTGCTAAAGGTCTTTTCTCACCTGGAATATAGATTAGAGCAAAAGCATCACCTCCGATACCTGTTGAAAAAGGTTCAACTACATTCAACATCGCAGCCATCGCAATTGAAGCATCAATAGCATTTCCTCCTTTTTTTAGAATTTCTAAGCCCACAGATGAAGCTAAAGGTTGAGAAGAAGCTACAATTCCATTTTTAGCATGAATAGCTGATCTTCCAGAGAAAGGGCGTCTCCAGAAATTTACTGCCAGGTTAATTACTCTCCTTAGTGATTATATTTAGCAAACCAATTAAGTATTCGATTTATTCGATCAATAACATGACGGGGTTCCCCACTCCGTGAAAGTTCATGTCCATCTCGAGGATAACGAACAAATTCTACTTCTTTATTATATCTCTTACATAGCCAAAAAAGTTGTTCTGCACTTACAATTGGAACACGAAAATCATTTTCAGAATGAATTATAAGTAATGGAGTAGAAATCGATCGAACATGAGCTATTGGTTGATCAGTCCATATCTCTTTGAACCGATCAATAATTTCACCATCATATTGTCTTTCAAACCATTGAGGAATATCAGTCGTCGTACTAAACGCCAAATAGTCATAAACTCCTCTTTGAGTTACTGCAGCTTTAAATTTGTTCGTTTGTGTAATCAACCATGTAGTCATATAGCCTCCATAAGAGCCACCAGTTAAGAAGAGCTGGTTAAGATTGAGGAAAGAGTATTTCCCAAAAATAGTATCAATACATGCAAAAATATCTGAAGCGGGCAAATACCCCCAATTCTTAAAGCATGAAGCTCTAAACTCAATTCCATACCCATCAGAACCACGAGGATTACAGAAAATAACAGCATAACCATTAGAAACAAATGTATTCCATTCATGCCACATTGTTCGTTCATGAGGGGACCACATAACTGCAGGACCACCATGAACTTCAAAAATTACAGGTAAATCATCATGTCCATTATGAGCGTAGGGGAGGAAGAGCCAAGCCTGTTCTTGGAATCCACCGTTCTCAAATTGAATTTCGATCAATTGAGGTGGTTTATATTCACTCAAATATTCTTGATTTACGTTAGTAACACGATTTTCTATTGAATTTTCTAAATTTATGAAATAAAGGTCACTAGGGCTAGAAAAATGAGAAACTTCAAACGCAACACAATTATTTAATGAGGCTGAAAAAGAATTAATATTTCGATCACCTGAAACTACTAAATCTACTTTCTCATCTTCTATATCTATTTTATTAATATTAATTCTACCCTCACTTGGACTCAGGAAGAGGAGTGAATCATTACTTATCCATTGAGATTGACTCGCTGATCTAGGAAAATTTTTGGTTAAACATCGAATATTAGTCGAACCTAGTTTTTCCAAATTTATTAAAAATACCTGATTATCATCATAAATAGTTTGGTCTTCTCGAATAGTCTCATAAGAAACTAAATCTCCATCTGGGGAAATTTGAAAATTGTTAAGCCATCCAAAAGCTGTCCCAATTAACTCTTTATTCTTAGGGTCAATAATATTTATTCTCTCTATGTCATGCTTCATTGAAAGTGTAGGATCTTCCTGAAATTTTGAAAGAATTATAGAGGAATTATCCCTTGTAAAAACTCCTAATGTATAATGAAATCCAATTTCACCAATATAAAGAAGATTGTGATTTGGTTTGAAAGAAAAATCATCATTAAATCCATTCACGTTGATTACAAAAGGTTGTGAATACCTTCCTTCTAAATATGCCGTTCCCTCGCGATAATAACCATCTCTGATCACCTTTGGATCACTTTTCAATCTTGATATCTCTTCTTTACTTGATTTGAATGCTACAAATTCTGATGGTTCCAAAACATATGAAGGAGGTAAATTTTTATTAGAAGTCAACTCTTCTAATTCTTCTGCTTTGACACGTGCTATTAAGTGAATTTTTTGGCTATCATGGCTCCAAACAAAATTAATAATCCCCTTAGGGAATCTAGTAACTTGGATAGCTTCACCTCCATTAACATCTATACAAAAGATTTGCATACCATTCTCTCCTCTTGAACTTAAGAATGCAATTTTATTTCCGTCAGGAGAAAATTGGGGACTTGTATCAACAAAATTTCCACTTGTAAATTTAATAATATGGTTTTGAGAAACATCGTACATAAAAAGGTCCGAAGAATATTGATTTTTTTTCTCATCAACTTGACGAATGGCAAATATAAGTTTCTGTCCATTTCTTGACAATGATGGGGTTGTCACGAATTTTAGTTTAACAAAATCTTCTGAACTAGGCAATTTTTGCACTTTCATTAAATCCAACCTACTAATTTAAATTAAATTTTTTCTAAATCTTGTGAAATTCTAGAATTAAACAATATCCATGAGAATCGAGCTTAATTAATTCAGAATATAAAGAGATTTCAGGAAATAAGCAAGGATCCATAATTTCTTTTTATTAATTTTCTTCCTAATCATTCCATCTCGAGAGTTGATAACCACTTTTCTCTTGTTTCTTTTATCCTATCAAATCGTATAGCACATTTTCCTTTAGAGTGAATATATATTTGAACTCCAGTTGGATCATTGATCATAATATATTTCTCATCATCAATATTTTCCCCACAAATCGCGCAAACCATCCTTTTAATCATTGATTTGACGCTTATTGCAGATAAAGGTTTATCTGATGATTTAAAAAACTCAAGGTCATTTTTCCTAAATTCTTCAATTATATTTTGGACCGATCGAAGTTTGTTGTCAAAATCATCAACCGTAAAATTAACTATACTGGGATTTTCAAGATTATTTAAAGGTTCAGTGGTAATTCTAAGCTCCCCAGAAAAAATAGGACAGTGTAAAAAATGGCACTGAGTTTTTTGTTCCTTTGACTCTGATTTATCATTATCCCAATAAGAACAAAAAAATACATTCCTATATATACAATTCTTACTAATTTTCTGGAAATCTTTCATTATTTACATTGGAAATCAGAAGCCATTAAAAGTCTGTGGATAATTTAAAGTCCCAATCTTTAGTTTTTAATTATATCACACATTAATCCATTATTAGAAATCCTTTTGAGAAAGATACTCATTTCAGTATATCAATCTATTATTGAATTATAATGGAATGCTAAACATGTCTGATGAGTACCTTTTAACTCAATTGGGGAAACTTAACTTTGAAATAACTCCTAGTGCTCTTGAAATATTTAAAAACAGTCATATTCCCACA
Organism: Candidatus Hodarchaeum mangrovi; assembly: GCF_975850365.1. Classification (NCBI taxonomy): domain Archaea; kingdom Promethearchaeati; phylum Candidatus Hodarchaeota; class Candidatus Hodarchaeia; order Candidatus Hodarchaeales; family Candidatus Hodarchaeaceae; genus Candidatus Hodarchaeum; species Candidatus Hodarchaeum mangrovi. The sequence continues at coordinate 59,534 of NZ_CDLCQJ010000008.1, forward strand.
GATGATCTAATAAGAGATATTTTAAAAAGTGGGACAACTGAAAATCGTCTTATTACAGTAAAAACAGCTATTAATATTTTATTAACATCGAGAAAGGTAGATGTCATAAGTCGGGAGATAGCCTTGGAATTAAAAGAAAAAATTACTTATGTTGAAGTCCCAAGACGTTTAAACCGGACATTCTTAATTTTGAAAAGATTAAACGATCCTGTACAAGCAGGTAATATTGCACAAATTACACATCGAAAAAAAGAAACAGAAAAAAAATATCTAGAACAGCTTTTCAAACTGAATTATATTAACAGAAAAGAAGAAGAGGGAAAAATATTGTATATGCTAAAGTGAGTAGTAATCTTTCTATTTTACCTTTCCCTGATCAGCAACCTTTTGCATTGCCTGTTGAATAACTTTTGGATCTCCTAGATAGTAATGTTTGATTGGTATTAACTCTTTATTTAATTCATAAACAAGAGGAATTCCAGTAGGAATATTTAATTTTAAGATTTCTTCATCTGAGACTTTATCTAAAAATTTTACTAGAGCTCGTAAGCTATTTCCATGAGCAGCAATTAACACTCTTTTACCAGAATGAATGACTGGAGCAATAACCTCGTGCCAATAAGGAAGAACACGGAAAACTGTATCTTTTAAACATTCAGTTAACGGAACTTCTGATTTAGATAGTTCATTATATCTCCTGTCTTTCCCAGGATATCTTTCATCATTCTCAGAGAGGGGAGGAGGGGGGATGTCGTAACTACGCCTCCAGATTAAAACTTGTTCTTCACCATGTTTAGCTGCAGTCTCTGCTTTATTTAAACCCTGAAGAGCACCATAATGTCGCTCATTTAATCGCCATGAACGATAAACAGGGATCCACATGAGATCCATTACATCGAGAGTTATCCATAATGTACGGATAGCTCGTTTTAAGACAGAAGTAAAAGCTATATCAAACTGATACCCCTCTTCAAGTAAAACTTTTCCTGCAAGGTGAGTTTCTTCAATTCCTTTATCAGAAAGGTCAACATCGGTCCAACCAGTAAATTTATTTATCTTATTCCATGTAGATTCACCATGACGTAATAACACTAGCTTGTATACCATAATATCACTCCTGAAGCAAATAATCCAATCATTTGATTAAGCTTAACAATCTTCCCCAAAATTTATTTGACAAAAAAGAAAAAGAAAAAGTTTTTGATTTAAAGGAAATTTGAGGTATTAAATAGTGAAAGGAGCTTTATTATGTCTAATAAGACATGGAGAATCAACTTGGAATTATCAAAATATCTTCACAGGGTGGACAGATGTTCCTTTATCTAAACAGGGTAAAGAAGATACAGTAAAAGCAGCTAAAAAAATCTCTGAATTAAAATTCGATATTGCATTTACTTCTGTATTAAAACGAGCTGGAGAGTCTCTTGAAATTATATTGGAGACCAATAACTGGAATATACCAGTGATAAAGATAGACATCCTTAATGAACGACATTATGGAACACTTCAAGGAAAAAATAAAGGTGAAGTTATTCAATTATATGGAGAGGAGCTTGTAAGAAAATGGCGAAGAAGCTATGATGAAAAACCACCAGCAGGGGAAAGTTTAAAGGACTGTCAAAAACGAATCATTCCCTATTTAGAGAGTTCAGTAATGAATTACATAAGAGATGGAAAAAATGTTCTAATGGTAGGACATGGGAATAGTCTTAGAGCTATAATGATGCACCTTGAAAGAATGACACCTGAAAAAATCCTTGAATTCGATTTAGAACTCACAACACCTCATCTATACTATTATAATCGTAACTTAGAACTCTTAAAAAAGGAAATTCGTTCAATAAATGGAGCACATAACTCAGTACTTTAAATAAAATGAAAAGAGTCATATTAAAGGGAGTTAAGGTAAAATTTAATGTCAAAAGAGAAATTAAAAGAGAAAATCGTCCTTTGAAGAGATTAATCCTAAACACTAGACAATCACTTTATTACAAATATCTAGTGAAAAGGATATGACAATGAATGAAATAAAGTTCATTCAATTTGCACATCCTCTCACACATAGACCGAGACTTCATTGAGGCAAGTAAATATCCGATGCATCAGATCGGAAGAAAGGTTGGTACATCATACAAAAGACTTCACCCGGAAAAATTAAGAAGGAAGGATAGGGTATGATTTTATCTATCATTTTCACCAAAGGGAGATTGATAGACTAGGAGTAAATTTCAAGGAGATGAAGAGAAATAAAACTGCAGACATGATCCGATGCTGTGAGAAATGACTGGATACAAAAAAATTTTTCTTGAAAAGATCTCTCATGGAGAGTACGCACATTGGAACTTCCAACCATTTAAAGAAAGTGAGTGACTCTAACAAAACTCCAACTCAACATGACTGAAAAGTGCTAGCCAAGCTTTGAAGCTAGTGAGTAACCACTCACCCACAGTAGAGCAAACTTTATAAAGGAGAAGAAAACTAAGCTACATCAGTGAGAGAAAAACTACTCACATACAACTTTACGGAGAAAAGGTGAAAAGAATATGTCTGGTTTTGCACGTGCTCGTGTAGAAAAACTAATTCGTAATGCTGGGGCCCATCGTGTCTCTGCTGACGCGATTGACCGCCTTAATGAAGTCTTGACCAACAAGGGTATGGAAATTGCCAAATATGCAGTTGAAATTGCCCGTCATTCTGGTCGAAAGACAGTCAAAGAAAGCGACATTAAATTAGCCGCTTCCAAATAAGGCAGATAACCTGTAACAAGGTTTTTCTCCCTCTTTTCTTTTTTTTATTTCTTCTCATACATCCTATAGGATTTTTTACTTCCCTCTCTCTTGTGCTTTTTTATAGAAATCAAAAACTAAAATACAACTTCCAAGGAATACCAAGAAAAAAATTGAAGTAAAAATTAATATTAATGGTAATAATTCAGTTAAATCATAAAATAATGAAACTGGAGGTTCTGATAAGGGCATTTCAGCAAACTGGATTGTTAAAAAGCAAGTTAGGGGAACAACAATGAATAGAAACAACATTCCAGATAAATAATATGAAATTTTATTATGTGAAATTTGTCTCTGATTATAAAATTTTACTATCATTAGCCCCACGTTATAAAAAATAAAACTAATAATTACAGAAAAATAGAAGGCAGTTAATTGAATGTGGTAGAAGGATGACCTTCCAGTCACAAAATCCGTCACAAAAACTAGTAATCCAATGAGAAAGTGAAACCCCCATTGTAAACTAAAAATAAAGGAAATTAAAACAGATGAATAAACTCCTGCAATATTATTCATATTATCCATTATTGGTAGGAGAAAAATAAGAGTTAAAGACAGATACCAGATTAACCAAACCTTTTTTGGCATATATCTTTTCTGAGCAATATTACTAGACATATTTTTCATGATTCTCCTTTCTATTACGTTATTATAATGAGCTGAACCAAAATTTAAAATATATCATTTGTGCAAGGGATCTCGAGACTAACTGATATTTTTCATTCAATGACTAATTTTATCTCTCTAAACTACCAATGATTTCTTTTCAGATCGTTGGAAGCATATAGGAGGAATATCCATTGCTTTTTGATTTTTGTTTACGATTATTATTGTACCAAAATCCGTTTAAATTTAACCACTCCTTCCGTTACATTTGGGGCCATGGATATTCTAGGAGGACATCTCCTAGAAATATAAGCTCAACCAATCGCGTTTTAATCTGCTTAAAAACTGGAGACTAATGTTCAGTACTTATTTACATTATACCTAATTTTGTTAAAATAACATTATATTTCTATTCATTGAATAATTATTATTCTTAGGAATAATATATTTTTATAGTTCATATAATAGTACAAATAACGTGAAAAAAATGAGTCTCCGTGAAAGTAGATTTATCTTAGGAATTATTCTTCCAGTTTTTTATGAAATTACTCTTATTCAATCCTATTTATTTTTTACTCAAAATGAAGTTCAATTATTCTTATTTCTCCCTGGGATTATTTTCATTTTCCCTGTCTATTTTGTCTATATCTACAGTCCTTATCTTATTTATAGACTTTCAGGAGTTAATCAGGTATATTCAGAAGCTCTTATAAAAAATATTGATGAAATATTTCTATTGAAAGATATTGATTTAGATCCAGTATTACTTAAACAACTGCATACAAGTATTCAAGATGAATTAATACCAGAACTGCTTAAATTGTTCCGAAGAGGTTATATTGATTCTTTTTTTATCCGTGAGGAGCACGTAGCTAATCAGCGAATGCTTTCTTTCAGAGAGGTTCTTTTTCTTCTGTCTTTAAGTTTTGGGTTAATTAATTTTTTAAATCTTCTAATTATTCTGTATTTAGCATTTAACTCGATTGATTTTGACTTTTTTTACATGGATCAGATTACCACTCCGATTAACGTCATTATTTTTGCTCTACTCTTTTTATCACTTACGTTTCTTTCGTTTGTATTATTTCGACACACTAGAAGACAACTCCAACATTTAATTCAATTGACAAGCTATAATCTTTCTTCAACGTCTGATATTGAAAATCTCAGAGTGAAAACTAGAAATTTAGAACTAGATTCGATTCGGAGATTTCCTTTAGTTGATAAAATTGGTAGTAAATTAGCCTCGAATTGGGATTTAGTCGCAAAATTATATTTAGAATTTATTGAAGCTCATATCAAAGAAGAATTGCATGATTTTTCCAGAAAAGAGATTACTCGGAGTTTAGTTTTAGAGCAATATTCTTCGATGCTTAATCATTTAGATTTGCCTCCAAAAAAGAAAAAGGAACTAGAATTACAATTTTATTTAGGTCAAGGAGTCACAGATGCTATTGAAGAAATAGTTGATTCTGAAGAAGAAACTGAGTCAATTAAAATTGATATTTTGTATGCAAGAAAAAAATTAGAAATCTGGGATGAAATTTCCAATGACGAACATATATCGACTTTTCTTTTCTCATGGCGGTCGATTGAGGGTTTATTTAGAAATCTTTTATGGAAAAGAAGTGTTTATCCAAAAGAAGATCAATCATGGCCATCAATTGTTGATACATTATTACGGGAGAAGCTATTAACTACTCAAGAGAATCGAACGTTGAAGAAAATTCGTTTAAGACGAAATGCAATGCTTCACAGATCACAGGATCGTTATATCAGTAGAGAGGATCTAGAAGAACTCTTGAACATTCTCCAATCAGTTTTGGATCGATCATAAAGGTTTAGAGCTCATAATTATCGCAGATCAGGAATAAAATCTTTGGAACGGATGCAAAAGTCAATTAATAATTTTGATTACAAGAAGTAAGTGTTTTATAATGTTATAGTTGATTGATGGTTTGTGAGTAAATATGAAAACTAAAATTATTGCTGAAATCACTACTTCTCCTATTGGTGTAGGAACTAGCTTGAGTAGGTTTGTAAAAACAGCTATTGAGGAAATTAATAAACATCCAGATATTAGGGTTTTCCATCATCCCATGGGAACGGTGATTGAAGTAGACACACTCGATCAGGTTTTTGAAGTAACAAAACTTGCTCATGAAGCTGTTATTAAAGCTGGTGCCTCACGAGTTATTACTCAAATTCGTATTGATGATCGTCGGGATAAACCTAGAAAAATGGAAGACAAACTAGCTGCTATCTCAAATTTTTGAGGAATTATTAGAAAGGTAACATTATATACCATAAATTTAACCATATCAACCTCATTTTGATTAACGCTGCCTCTTCTATCTAATCAATTATATTAATTTTCATCATTATTTCAATAAAATAAGCAAGAAATTCTACTTGAAAAACCGAAAATGCAAGAAATGATTTCTGTTACAATCTCTTGGTTTCTATGAGAACGATTTCAAAATTCTTTGAAACCTGATTTCTCAATATATATAGAAGTTTAAATTTATCGCTAGATAAGACTAAAATGCCCCAAAGCTAAAGTTAAAGTCAGGATAAGCAAAAAAATGGAAAAAAACAACATTAAGATTCATCAAAAATTAAATTTAGACGGTGTAAGATGCCCCGTAACTGCTATAGAAGCATACAAAGCAATAAAAGGACTTGAAATTGGTCAAATAATCGAAATTGAAACAAATGCTTTGATGAGCCCCCTCTGCATTCCAGCAATGATTCGAAATACTGGTCATGAGTTAATCCAAAAAGGAACCTCGTCCAGATGGAGGATTCCGTTTTTTAGTAAGAAAAGCAAAAAAGTGAGTAATTGAAAGGAATTTTCAAATATAGAGACAATTCCAAATGAACCCGTGTGAAATACAAATTGCTTTTCTATCAGCTAATGTAGCTTCAGGATGTGTTTCATGCTTGAATTACAATAAAAATAAAGCCTTCAACATCAGTTGACAAACGGTAACATACAGAAAATTGCTTCTTCAATCATAATTAGTAAATCAAATTTGATCATCTCTTTTTTCAAGCATTTAATGAATTTTACTACACATTTGCCTCTATATTACACTTTTAAAAAAGATACTTCTCCAATCCTTTGAAAAAGGTGAAATCAGTGAAAAAAAAGGTTTTTTTACTAATCTTTTGCTTAACGATACCTCAAATAAATACTATTATTGCTAATGAAAAATCATCCTTGATTATCGATTTTTCCGAAAATATATTATTGTCAAGAGATGATGATAAATATCTACACCATGTAGAACCAACAATAGCAGTTAGTGCAAATGGAACTATTTTTACTGGTTGGAAAGATGCAAACACACATAATGGGGCAGGGATCAGGGTTAGTTTCTCTAAATCAATTGATAATGGGGTCAACTGGTCAGATCCTTTAAATATGCCAAACTTTATTCCTAATACAGGTCAATCCGATCCTTGGTTAGTTTGGTATGAAGAGACAGAAACTCTGTATTATGCCTATTTAGAATATTCTCTTGATTTAGAGGAAGGATTTTCACAAATAACGGTCGCAAAAAGTACAGATTATGGTAAAACATGGACTCCTGTAACTGCTAGTCATGGAATAGGGTTTGCAGACAAAGAAACTATGACAGCTAGTAGTGATGGAATATTATATGTGGTTTATGATGATATCAACATGACATCTGGAACAACCTTTGTGCGATTAACTCGTTCAGATGATGGTGGAAATACTTTTAATGAAATTAGTCTCATAACAGATTCTATATCATATCCCCTTGATCATCTTGCTCCTTACATCACTACAGATCGTAATAACAATGTATTTGTAGCATGGTTTTGGTTTACAAGTGGCATATGGGGAGATATTTTTGTCACCTCTTCATATAATCAAGGACAAAATTTCACCTTCCCTATTGATATTAACCAAGATGGACAAAATAGCACGTTTGAAAGCTCTCCAGATCAAAATCCATCAAAAGCTTCTCTACCTGTACTTCAGTTTGATCAAAATGATAGATTATATGTTTTATGGGCAGAAAAATTTGAACCATATGGGTTATGGGACGTTTATCTTCGATATTCTGATGATCTTGGTTTAACTTGGAGTAAACGTCATCAAGTTAATCCTAAAAGTGTTGGAAATCAATGGCAACCAGATATGGCTGTAGATTCTCAAGGAAACCTTCATATTGTATATTATGATGATGAAGGAGGATCATCATTCAAACCTTTTTACCGAAGCTTACAGTTTCCTCAGACTGGTGAACCTTTATTTAACAATCCAATAGATATTTCAAATGGAATTTCTACCTCAAACGTTTATACTAGACCTGGAGATTACTTCACCATTCGTATGGACTCTAATGATGTTCCCCATGTTGTGTGGTCAGATGGAAGAAACGATGAAATGGATATTTATTATGCTCATGGCATTAAATCGACAGAAAATCCAACTAATAAAAGTATTTCTTTAAGAATGAGTATTTTCCAAATATTAACTCTTATTTTCTTATTTAAATTAAGAAGGAGAAGATAGATTTCTAAAGAGAAGGCTAGAATTAGATAATAAATAGAAAGAAGAGTTTTTATACTAATATTTATCAAATAGATATTAAATTGTTTAAATAAGCACAGAGCTTATTTTTAAACTGAAAACCCCTTAAAATGTCGTAAACTATTGATTAGATTTTGAAAAGTAAATACTTAGGTATCTATTTCTAGTTTATATACTCTTTTTCATTTTTTCTTTAATTCTCTTTAGCTATCAGACATTTGTTTTCTATTCACACTTAATATTGGTTATATGATATTCAATTCAACTGTTTTCAAATACATTTTTTATCAAAATGATAATGAAATTGAATTTTTTTCATTAATTTTTTTGTCGTTTTAATTCTGTAGATAATTCTAAGTTACAATGAATTCTAAGAAGACTTATTTTATGTTCCTTAAGATTGGTGCAACATTTATCGAATAGATGAATTTAATAGAAGGATTTATGAAAAAGTTTGAAGACCACAAATTTAAAATTAATCAATTACCAAGGATGTTATTTATTTTGAGTCAACAAAAACTAATTGAAACATTAGAAAAACACAGAGAGTTGGAATTAAGAAATATTAAGATGTGTGAAGCGAAAGAGAAGGAAATGAAAAGTCTAGGTGCACAAATAATGTTCTATCAAATTCGCATGGATTCAATAAAACATGCTTATATCTTGAAAACTTTGAAAGACATACTTCAAGCAGAGTCTCCAGATATTTTATGGAATTATTTAGCAGATAAATATATCGGTCAGGTAGCTGCCAAAAAGGAGCTAGAAATCCACGCAGAATTAGAAAAAGAAATGATCCATGCTCATGAAGAATTATTAAAAAAAATTGACAACACAGGCTTAAAGGTGATTCTCCAAACAATCGTTGAAGATGAGAAACGCCATCATAAAATGATTATGCATATGATTAACAATCTTCTAGCTCTGGATCCATAAGTTCATAATTATAAAATATTTTTGGTTTAGAATTATAAGCATTAAGGAGCTTAACTTTTCAAATTCTTTTTCCTGGTCATAAATAACAAGCAATTGTCTATTACAATGATCCGATCAATTGCTGGAGCTTTTTTGAAGGTTTCTTCAGTCAATGAACAGCTAAAAATAACAAATAGAAAGAAAAAAAGAATAAATACCAATTTTCTAAGTCAAAATGAAAAGATTTCTGTGTTCAAATGGCATATATGAGAATAGCAAGAAATCTAATACCTAGTGGGATTATTATGATTATAAAATACCATTAAATTCCGAATTTCCATAATTTACAATTCAATAATATGCTTTTTATACTAATTCTTTTATTTTTCGCTAAAGAAATACAAAAAACAACAATTATTAGACCACTAGCTCCGATAAAGACAAAAATAAGAGTTTCTAATGAAATCACGGTTGATTCTAGTATATTCTGTTGAATAAGGTAAATTAGAAACATCCAAACAGTCTAAGAATAAATAAATGTAATGAAAAGAAATAATTTTACTGGATGTTCAATTATTCTGTTTCTAATTAGCATTTTTTATCTCTTCACTCTTCAATAAAATCAACTGGTAGAAAAAAATTTTGTTGTATTAACAAATTTATTCCTAGAGGTACCTTTTGTTAATCATTTACATGTTAGTGCACCAAAGTAGAATTGTAATTTCTCAACTTAAGAAATTTTTTTTAACAGGTCATTTAAAATTCATTAATAAATTAAGATAATTGTCGAAGATCACTTCAATTATTAAATTCCTAATTAAAAGAATATAATTAATGCGTATCATTCGCATTAAAAGATATTAGAGATGAATATATTTGAGCCCACGTATTACAGAAGCAAAAGATCCGTTTAAACTGGTGAATTCAGGAATTTTTGCTCTGAAAAGAAATAAATGGGCTAAAGCAAAACGAAAATTTGAAGAAGCTCTTAAAAATGAAGACATTCAGAAAAATTCTAGCGTTTGGGGAAATTATGGTATTGCTTTAGTTAATTTGAAACTCTATCCTGATGCACTGAAAGCATTTACCCAAGCATCTGATTTAGATAAAAATAATGCAGAATTATTGACAAAGAAAGGAATAGTTGAGTTTCAACTCAATAATTTTAAAGCTGCAGAGACTAGTTTTAAACAGGCTCTACAAAAGAATAAAAATGATCCTGAAATTTATATTCTACTTAGTAGAGTTTATGGAAAGCAAGATGAATATTTAAAAAAAATCAAGGTTCTTGAGAAAGCTCTTAAAAAGTTGCCAGATTCCTATAAAATTCCTATTGAACTAGCTCGTGCTTGGGCTCAGCATGAAAATCCTGAGAAAGTTGAAAAAGTACTGAAAGAAGCTATCCCGAAAGCTAAGACTCCTGATCCTGGATTATTGCTTGGACAACATCTCTTAGATCAGAATAAAATAGACAATGCTCTAGAAATCTATAAATTAGTTCTTGATCGTTTTCCTACCTCTCAACATGCTCAATACGGAATCGGAGTAGCTTATCATGCGAAAAATAAATTCTCCCAAGCTTTAGATGCCTATATGAAATCTTTAGAGCTTTTTCGCGGAGAAAAAACTCCTCAAAGTCTTTATATAAATCTAGCTCGTGTTTTAAAACAATTAAAACGTCAAAAAGAAGCAATTGACTATCTTTTTAGAGCAAAAAAAACGGGAAAAACAACATTAGAAATTTCTTTATTACTTGCTGAACTTTTTTTGGAGATAAACCGAGCAGATAGAGCTTTTAGGGCATTAGAAGACGCACAGAATCTAGACAAAGATAATCCAGTAATTCCTTTTTATATAGGAATGACATCTCTTCAATTAGAAGACCCATCTAATGCAGAGGAACATTTTAAACGAAGTTTATTATTGGATCCTAACTTTTATGAAAGTAAACTCCAATTAGCTATTCTTGCTTTACAAAAAAAACAGTACAATGAAGCTTATATTTTAGCTTTGGAAGTCATTAAATCCAAACCCGATCATATTCCAGCTAGGCAGCTAGCTGGAAAGATGGCATTCAATTTACAAAAATTTAAGGAAACAATTGAAATTTTAAAGCCTGTTGTCGTAGAAAGCCCTAAGCTAGATGATCTTGAAGTTTTATTAAGAGCATGGTTAATGCGTAACGAATCGAAAGATGCACATTCCTTTGTAAAGAATGAATTAAAAATAACCAAAGAGCTACACAATCAAATGGAAAAAAAAGTATTTCTTAGACAATTTCTCAAAAATAATTAATATTTCAAACCTTTTAAGATGGAAGGATAAAAAAAATGAGTGTAACAGTAGTTGTAGGGGGATTTTTTGGGGATGAAGGAAAAGGAAAAATTGTGAGCCATCTTGTTAATGATGAGTCTTATAATTATAAAATTGTCGCCCGTGGTGGTGTAGGACCTAATGCTGGTCATACAGTAGTTATAAAGGATATGATTTACAAATTAAGAATGGTTCCAAGTGGATTTGCGGGAAAAAACATAGAGAAATTATTAATTGGGCCTGGAGTCTTGGTAGATCCACAAGTATTACTAAATGAGATCCAAATAACTAAAACTATGGGGAAAATATTTTGTGATTATCAATGTGGAATAATAAATAAAAAGCATATCGAAAAAGATCAAACAAATTCTCATCTTAAAGACCAAGTTGGTACTTCTGGATCGGGAACTGGACCAGCAAATGAAGATCGAGTACGTAGAATTCTTTCACTTGCCCGTGATGTTCCAGAATTACGAGGTATTCTTACGGATGTTCCTTTAGAATTGCACAAAGCTCTTATAGAAAAAAAATCCATCTTAATTGAAGGAACCCAAGCAACTCATCTATCACTATGGCATGGAACTTATCCTCATGTCACAAGTAAAGATGTTACGGCTTCTGCAATCTGTTCTGATGTAGGAATTGGTCCTACAAGTGTTACTGATGTAGTTCTTGTTTTTAAGGCCTTTGTAACTAGAGTTGGATCTATTCGTGCAGAGAAAATGGAAAATCAATTAACAGAGGATGAAACAATCAAACGAGGTTGGATTGAATATGGAACTGTTACAGGAAGACTAAGAAGAGCAGCTCCTTTTAATATTCCTCTAGCAAAACGAAGTATTTTTTTAAACGGAGCTACTAAACTGGCTCTAACAAAACTTGATGTTGTTTTTCCACAGGATTCAGGTAAAAAAGTGTTTGAGGATCTCTCATCACCCGCAAAGGATTGGATTATTGAGAAAGAAAAGCACTTAGGAATGCAATTTTCTTGGATTGGAACAGGGCCCGCAGATTCAGAGATAATAACACGGAAATAATGATATGGAGTCGTTAAATATCCAATCCTATAAACGGTTTATATTACTCGATTGTGATGGAGTTATTTGGAGAGGAAATCATCCTATTGACGGTGCCATATCTACA